>JAAELB010000988.1 GCA_024227155.1 Desulfobulbaceae bacterium | reverse complement strand
CGGAAGCGCATGAACTGTCTGAATCAGAGAGGAGTCGCTTTCTTTCATTGGTTAGGGAGCGGCGCTGGGCCGAGTCGGTAAAGTTTTTTGAGTCTCTTTTAAAACGTCATCCGTTCCCTTCTGCGCTTAACGCCTTGGCTATGGATAAAGCTCTTATTAGATAGTACTGTTTTTAACAAGCCCGGAAATCGTGTGACAATCTCATCATATCTGCAATATAGGTGGAATTATGATATTGGTAAGACACCTTCGGCCTATACATCACCAGGGTTTGGCCGATAAATAATACCTCTTGCAAGAAGCTCTACAATAACTGAGCGACCCTCTTTAGGTGACACACCATTATCGTTCAATGCTTTAAGCAGAGACTCTCCAGAGAAGGGCAGATTTTGATCCTTAAGAATCAATATCGCTGTTGCAAGTGGTCCGGTAACAGGCAACTTTACAGAATCATCATTATCTATCTTGTAGGAGAGACCCTCAATCCTAACAGAGCCATGAGGGTTTCTTGTCTCAAGAATAAACGAAACATGATGACCAATTGCAAAAATGGCCTTTGGTATTTTCTTCTCCCGCAATGAGGCTCGGGGCTTATTTCCTGATATAGAAAGGAGCAACTCCAGTTGTGGGCGATAAAAAAGCTGTTCGATAAGTCTATACTGATCCATTTCGTTTAATTCCAAAGCTCTCTTTCTCAACTCACCTTCAGGTAGTAGTTCTGCGACCGCCCAATCAGAAGGGGTTACCCACTGTATAAAGCTCAATCCAGCACTATTTATCATCTCAACCAAGGAGGTGACTGTGTAGCTGGTCTCATTAACATTAAGGCATCTATCAACAAACTCAACATCATTTACTTTGGCAGTATCCTCCCATGGAGTATTTAAAAGTACTTGATCCGTAGCAAAATCCACAAGCATACGGGCCGGAGAGAGTTTTTCTGTAATTGGAATAGAATCTCCCATTAACAGATCAATCCCTTTTATCATGCGATATAATGGTGCCCTTCCATGAGTACCATAAACCATTAGTAAAATGACTCCGTGAGGTGACAAAACTTTTCGTAGTCTTGCTAATCCCTCTAAAGGGTTGGATAGGTGGTGTAAAACCCCAGAAGAATAGATAACATCAAAACCGTTTTCAGGTACTTTGAGCCCTTCCAGTGTCATCAGATCGCATTCGTCAAATATGACATTTGATAGCCCCCTGTCTTTTGCCTGGGCCTCGGCTTCTTTGATAGCAATCCTATTAATATCAATTCCGGTAAATTGAATATCGGGTTGAAGAGTAGCACACGCAAGAGTACCGAGACCGCGTCCACACCCCGCGTCAAGGGCTTGAATCTTCCCTGATCTTACCCCAGTTCTTTCAATATAGCTTAAGAGCCTTCTTACATCAGACCCGAGTCGGATCGCCGGTGTGCCCGATGGATAGGGATACTGTTCGTACATGTTACGAATATCAGTTGTTGTTTTATCCATTTAAACGCCTCTTTTTGATTTAGGTAATAGAAGTTCGGGGCGACTGCCACTCTGCACAATTTTAGGTTTGAACAACCAGGTATCGCCCCTTCTACCCGTCCAGCTTGTATGAAATAATTCGCACCTCGGATTGTCGATAGCTTCACATATGTAAGCACCAAAAGAGTCTCTCTGAGTCTGAAGCGCGGTTGAGCGAGTTTATCGCACATACGCAGGGATTGCAAATAATATTCAGTATTTGTACCGAAGTGCCAAAAAGTGTTGTCTGGCAGGTTTCGCAAACAATCAGGAGGATTCCCAAACGATCTATATCGACGCGGTAATCGCAATAAGTGACGATAACCGGAGCAGATAAAAATAGG
>JAAELB010000987.1 GCA_024227155.1 Desulfobulbaceae bacterium | reverse complement strand
TCATGTGTCAAAAATGGGTCATGGGTCAAAAATGGGTCATGGGTCAAAAATGGTTCATGGGTCAAAAGTGGGTCATGGGTCAAAAGTGGGTCATGGGTCAAAAGTGGGTAATGGGTCAAAAGTGGGTCATGGGTCAAAAGTGGGTCATGAGTCAAAAGTGGGTCATGGGTCAAAAGTGGGTCATGGGTCAAAAGTGGGTCAAGGGTCAAAAGTGGGTCAAGGGTCAAAAGTGGGTCATGGGTCAAAAGTGGGTCATGGGTCAAAAGTGGGTCATGGGTCAAAAGTGGGTCACGGGTCAAAAGTGGGTCATGGGTCAAAAGTGGGTCATGGGTCAAAAAGTGGGTCATGGGTCAAAAGTGGGTCATGGGTCAAGAGTGGGTTGTGGGTCAAAGGTGGGTCAGAGTTGGGTCAGAGTTGGTCATGGGTCAAACGTGAAATTTGATCATTATCTTTGGTATGTTAAATTCAAATCTTTGGTATGTTAAATTCTAATTACGTTGACTACTGCATGTCCTAAGATCTTTGGCCTTTGGTGTACATACATCTCCATGCATAAGAATATTAAAAAATGTCATTGGCATCATCAGCATGATTGACATCATCAGCGTGATTGACATCATCAGCGTCATTGAAGTTGGTCATGGGTCAAAAGTGGGTCAAGGATCAAAAGTGGGTCATGGGTCAAAAGTGGGTCAGGGGTCATGGGTCAAAAGTGTGTCGTGGGTCAAAAGTGTGTCATGGGTCAAAAGTGTGTCATGGGTCAAAAGTGGGTGATGG
>JAAELB010000986.1 GCA_024227155.1 Desulfobulbaceae bacterium | reverse complement strand
TATTGATTTCCTTCCAAGCTCCGTTTTGCTTCATTGTGGTCTCCCTCCAGATCCTGCTCGGTCTCCTTGACAGCACCTTGTGAGTTTTTAGGTTGGTGGTGTTGTTGGTGAGTTTCTGGAAAGTCGCTCCGAGGTAAGGTTGGGCGCACCCGATCTTGATTCACGATCTTTCGGACATGCGGCTTAGTAGGGGAGGATGTCGATTGTCGGATGTGTGGCTCGATTGTTGTTCCGTTTGGTTTGTTGTTTTTCTCTCTCGGAGCAGGCAGGCAGCAGCAGCAGCAGCAGCAGCAGCGGCAGCAGCAGCAGCAGCAGCAGCAGCAGCAGCACCAGCAGCAGCAGCAGCAGCAGCAGCAGCAGCAGCAGCAGCAGCAGCAGCAGCAGCAGCAGCAGCAGCAGCGGCAGCAGCATTAGCAGCAGCAGCAGGTCCGGCGTCTTGCGCCTGCGGGCGTGCACGGCGGCAGGATGAAAGGCGTCCGCGTGCGGAGGGCGGCAACCGTGACAACTGCGACGCACTGTAGAGTTTTGGTGCCAAGGGTTTCCGACACCATCGCCCGGACGCGACCCGCACTGGGATCGCCGGACGGGCGGCGGCCGTCGAGCGAGCGATCGGTTCCTCCAGAAAGTTCATCCACTGCCACGCCGCGGTCGCCTCAGGAAAACACCCCCCAAAATGGCGCCCCGAGAAGGCAATCTGGCCACAATTCTGCACCCAGAATCTGAAGCCCCGGTGTG
>JAAELB010000985.1 GCA_024227155.1 Desulfobulbaceae bacterium | reverse complement strand
TGATCCATGGTGACGCTAAACTGGCCAACTTTTGCTTTAGTCGCGATTTAACCCGGGTTGCCGCGGTAGACTTTCAATACGTGGGTGGCGGCATTGGCGTGCAGGACGTAACCTATTTCTTGGGTAGCGCGCTAAGCGATGTAGATTTACTGAATCACACACCGGCCCTGCTCAACACCTATTTTGAGGCGTTGAGCAAACGATTGTCAGCGCACTATGACAAGAAAACCATAGAAACCCTGTGCGACACCTGGCGGAACCTGTATAACGTGGCCAGTGCCGATTTCCACCGATTTTTAAGCGGCTGGAGCCCGTCTCACGCTAAAATCAACGAAAGTCTACAGCACCATACTCGCTTAGCACTGGCTCAAATTAACTAGCGAGTATTGAGTGGCTGGTGACCTTTGCTATATGTTTTTTCAGCGAATTGTTCGTCATAGAAGCGTTTGAATCTTTATTGTAGGAAAGTAATAAAGTCTCATAGTTCGAGTAATATAGTTTCATAATGACAACGTCTCTTTGTGGTCAAAAGCGGACATTTGCCGAGCTTCCTCGAATGGCTTGTTTGAGGTAAAACGGTCTTTAGTGCATGTACTGATTATACAATCATCAGCGTAGGCACTAACGAACTGTAAGAGTAAAAAAACTGAAGCCAGCCTACCT
>JAAELB010000984.1 GCA_024227155.1 Desulfobulbaceae bacterium | reverse complement strand
TCAATTGAAATCAAACGACACACACTGCTTATGTTTTCGGCCTCTCACGCCGAAAACAGGGGTTCGATTCCCCTTGGGGTCACCAAGTAAATTCAAGCACTTATCGATTTTCGATAAGTGCTTTTTTTGCTTCCCCCCACCGTATCCCCCTTGGGTGGGTGGAATTAATAAACTATGGGGTATCAATTAACACAGCACAGATGAAAACTCCTTATCTTGTCTCGTCATGGGAGGAAAGCGCGCTCAACCTTATTTTTCACAGCCTCGACTAACTATTCAGATTCAAATTCGAAGCCAAACTCAACCCGGTGCTGAAAAGTACAATTCTCACTTTCTATTGCATAACCGATTGCACCAGATAGGGCACAGTGGCCTACCAGATCAATTGCTTTTACTGTTATTTCCAGTTCACCAGGAACAATGCTTTGTAACGATGCTCCCCCTGTTAGGTTTTTCTCCAGTTCATACAGGGCAAGGCAAAAATCTTTTATAGCTCTTCCCTGCAACCATAAATCAATGTGTCCACAAAACCCATTCGAGGCGACGTTGCCCAAAAGAGAAAGGTCATCTTCCTGCAATAACTAAGGGCTACAGCACTTTCTTGGCTGGTTGCCGGTTGCAGTTGAATTGGCAGAGTCAATACATATCAAACACTTCATCGATATCCTGCCAGATAGAAGGCTCAACCCTCAGACGATCAACGGCCACCTGATCGCCATACGCAGCTTCTACCGTTATCTCCAGGAAGAGGAACAGCGGGAGATCGACAATCCGGTGATCAATGGGCTTATTCCTGCGTCTTCCTAAACCACTGCCGAGGTTCCTTCAGGACAGCGAAGTTGCAGCGTTTTTCGGTGTGATCAGCAAACAGCGTGACGTGGCCATATTCCTATTGATGCTGCGTTGCGGGTTGAAGAGGTGGCGAACCTGACCCTCGGCGTTATTGGCCATGGACGCAACCAGGTAATGGTACGGTGTGGCAAAGGTGCCAGGGACCGACTTGTTTATCTTTATAACGATACGGCAGAAGCGTTAGCAAGCATATTTACGGCTACGGCCGGAAACAGACGAGCCTCACATCTTTCTGGTTGAAAAAAGGCTATACAAAGAGAAGCCCTTGTCGGTGAGAGGCATTCAGAAGCGGGCAGAGTATTACTCGGAAAAAAGTGGTGTTCATGTTAGTTGCCATCAGCTTCGCCATACGATGGCCACTGATCTACTCAATGCAGGAGCTGATATTGTTACCATTCAGTATTTGTTGGGTCATAGTAAGATCAAAACGACGATGCGTTATGCCAGGCTCTCAAATCGGAAGACACGAATGGACTACTACCATGCCATGACTACAATAATGGAGACAAAAGGCAGATTGACATCGTGGAACTTAAGGTGTTAAGCCGCTCAGCCTGGGATCAGTTGTTCCGACGAGCTTTTTGGGAGGCCCATTCTCACAACTGGCCCCAAACTGAGTTCTCTTGGGATAAAAAACTTGACTAAATAGTTAGAAAGGAGAGATAATGAGGTAGCGCAAACACTTAAATAAACTTAAAAACCAGGTTGTTACGTATTCAAACTGTAAATTTGCAGATTTACTTAAATGGTTAACATTGCCAATACTAACCTCTGCCACCATGATATCGTGTGCCCCTGAAACCTCTCATGGATAAGGTTTAATCTCAAATTATCCTTTTGCTGTAAGGTATTGGAAACAGGAAACATTTTTAGCCCAATGTTTTCTGACAGCTTGATCTTGCCACTGAGTTACTTTACTCTGGATTACAAATAAGAAATATTCTAAAAATAGAGATTGAAATATTTGCCTAAAACAGCAACAAGGATTGTCGTTTTTATATATGAATCCTTTTATATTATCCTTTAAATAATTTGAGACTATGCTTAAACGGTCTGTTCTCTTCCCCCTTTTGACACTTGTTTTGTTTTCTTGTAGTCTCCAAAGCGCTGAGAGTGCCAAGCTGAATACAGCTAAGAGCTTCTCTCGTTATAATATTGAGTTGACAGAAAATGAGCAAAAATGGCTTGAGCAAAATCCAATAGTAAAGGCAAGAGTAGGGGCAAATCCGCCGCTACACTTTTATGATGGACAATACCGTGGCATCTCCGTTGACTACTTGAACCGGATAGGAGAGATAGTTGGATTTAAGGTAGAGTATGTTCATGGTATTCCATGGTACGAAGCAATTGAGGAGATTAAAAAGGGGAAAAAATTTGATCTTCTGCTTACAGCTAAAAACACGAAAGAACGTCAGGCGTACATGCGGTTTAGCGACGATTATCTGCTCATGCCTTGGGTTATATTCAGTCGGATTAAAAGTGACTTTATCAGTTCAATAGACGACCTGAATGGTCGGACAGTTGCGGTAGAAAAAAGTTTCGTCATGCAAAAGCTTTTGATGACGGAATACCCAGATATCAATCTAGTCGTGAGAAAGCATTCCCCCGAAGCACTGGAGGCGGTTGCTTCCGGAGAGGCAGATGCCTATATCGGTAATCTTGCCACCTCTACCTACCTTATCAATAGGTACAATCTGACCAACCTGAAGGTGGCTTGTCCAGCTTTATTCGGTGACCATAACCAGGCTTTTGCAGTACGATACGACTGGCCTGAATTCGTTAGTATTTTAAATAAAGCAATTAAGGCAATACCTGCACGGGAGCTTACGGAACTTCGGAATAAATGGTTCAATGTGAAGTTTGAGTATGGGGTTTCCAAAACTGACCTTTTTAAATGGGTCGGTATCGTTATAGGGACCTCTTCAATTCTCCTGCTATTTTTCGTTTTTTGGAACCAAAGGCTTAAAAAGGAAATACGAGAACGCAAAGCTGCCCTGCAAGCTGTGGAAACAAGTGCCAGGCAATATCATGGCATGCTCCAGTCTACAATGGATGGTTTCTGGATTATAGACAAAGATGGCATGATAGTAGATGTTAACAATACAATTTGCGAAATGCTTGGTTATACTCGAGATCAACTTTTAACCATGTCATTAGCTGATGTTGAAGTTGAGGAAAACGATGAGGATGTCAGACAACACATAAAAAAAATTATTACAACCGGATACGATCGATTTGAGTCGCGTCATAAAAGAAAAGATGGTGCGGTACTTGATGTGGAGATAAGTTCCACCTACATCCAAGAACCTAATGCATATTTCTGCACTTTTATTCGAGACATCACTGAACGCAAACAAGCAGAAGTGAATCTAAGGGAAAGTGAGAATAGACACCGTACATTGTTTGAATCGATGGTACAGGGAATCGTGTATCAGGACAGAACTGGAACTATAATTTCTGCGAATCCTGCAGCTGAAAATATACTGGGTCTGACGCTTGATCAAATGGTTGGGCGGACATCGGTTGATCCACGTTGGAAAACGATTCATGAAGATGGCTCAGCTTTTCCTGGAGACACCCATCCTGCGATGGTTTCACTAAAAAGTGGGAAGCCGGTAAAAAATGTAATCATGGGAATTTCTAATCCACAGAATCAAAAGCATACCTGGGTGATTGTTAATAGTATGCCTCGTTTTAACACTGGTGAAAATGTACCATATCAGGTCTACACAACTTTCGAAGACATCACAGAACGGAAAAAGGCTGAAGCGGACAATTTAAAACTATATGAAAGACTTAAGCAATCCCAAAAGATGGAAGCAATCGGCACTCTTGCTGGAGGTATTGCCCATGATTTTAACAATATTTTATCTGCGATTCTCGGATATACTGAGATGGCAAGAGAAGACGTTCCACCTGACTCAACAGTTGCCAAGGATTTAGATAAAGTATTGGAAGGAGGTAATAGAGCAAAGGATCTCGTACAACAAATACTTGCTTTCAGTCGTCAGGATGAAATGAAGAAGATCCCCTTGCAACCTGCAAGTGTTGTGAAAGAAGCTATTAAAATGCTTCGTCCTTCACTACC
>JAAELB010000983.1 GCA_024227155.1 Desulfobulbaceae bacterium | reverse complement strand
AAAGTTTCATCATCAATATCATCATCATCATCATCATCATCATCATCATCATCATCATCATCATCATCATCATCATTACCTTCAACTTGAACATCAACTGTCTGTTCATCATCTTCATTGACTTCCATATCCCCAACAGTATCTTTCTGTTCCCCATCACAATACAACTGTCTGTCATCATCATCTCTCTCTGTGGTCACCACAACGTTTATTTCCTGATCATCACTCTCAGAATCACTGTCAACTTCCTCTTCAAGAACACTGTGATGCTTATCTGTAGACTTTGGTTTAGGACCACATTTCTTCTCAATATCTTTACACACTTCCTTTACAATGGGCCAGGTCACAGGAAGCAGATGATTCCTATGTAGAGTTCTTTTTCTTCCTCGACCTTTGTCTGGAATGACAGTGTAAACAGGCAGATCTTCCTCCTTACTCAACACACGGTACACAGTCTCTTCCCATTTATCTTCAAGCTTATGCTTTCCCTTCAATCCAAGCTTTCTGACAAGCACAAGATCTCCAACATCTGGCATGATCCCTCTAGATTTCTTATCATATCTTTCTTTCATGCTCTCTCTAATCTCTTGGGTAGCATTGGCAGCAGACTCAAAAGCAATCTTCAGATTCTTCCGCATCATGGCTTCATAATCTTGAAGGTTAGAGTTGTCATTGCTTTCCTCCCCAAGAAGTGTATCTAGAGGTAACCTAGGGTGATGGCCAAACATTAGGTAATATGGGCTATAACCTGTAACAGAATGTGGAGTACAGTTATAAGCATGAACCAACCTGTTAACATGAACTTTCCAATCATGCTTATCTTGCGGGTTAAGGGTACGGAGCATGTTAAGTAACGACCTGTTGAATCTCTCAGAAATAGCATTACCCTCTGGATGATAGGGACTGGTCCTTGATTTTTCAATGCCATGTGATTCACACAGGGACTTAATAATCTTTGCCTCAAAAGAACCCCCTTGATCGCTGTGTAACTGACGAGGAATACCCAGTTTGTAAATAAAGTGGTTTTGTAGCAACTTTGCAGTATTGCTAGCAGTTTGAGAAGTAGTAGGTACCGCGACAGCAAACTTGGTAAAATGATCTGTAATAACCAATACATTAGGATACCCACCTTTTGCAGCTTCAAGTCCAAGGTAATCGGTACACACAATATCCAGTGGCTCAACAGACACAATAGGGTGTAAAGGTGCCTTACCTGGAAGGTGTGGAGCTTTAGCTCTGCTACAACGATCACACTGGTTGATTAAGTCCTGAATGTCTAATCCTATCCTTGGCCATGTGAATCTTGCCTCACAAAGTGCCAAAGTTCTATCCCTACCTTGATGTCCCATGTCATCATGTGCCATCTTAAATATCTTAGGAATGAGATGCTTTGGTACCATCACTTTTCTCTTACCTCCAATAACCCTATACAGGATACCACCATCAACCTGTAAAGATGATCTTTTTCTGAGCATACGTAGCACCTCTCTGTTCTCCTTCCTTGGATTGACATGCTTACTATCAGTGATAATATCAATAACTCTACTCACCACATGATCTTGCTTTTGCTCTTGTATCCACTCAATTGGCTTGGTAACAAACTGACTATGACATGTAATTGCAACACACTGTGCATACCCACTAACATCCTCACCTTCTAATCGACAAATGGCCTTGACAGAGTCACCAGAAATCCGACTAAGCGCATCAGCATCAGTGTTATGCTTACCGGGCTTGTAAAATATGTCGAAGTTGTAGTTGGTGAGCTCAGCTAACCACCTATGACCAGTAGAGTCTAGTTTTGCTGAAGTAAGAACATATGTTAAGGGGTTATGGTCAGTAGTTACCGTAAATGCCTGTAGTCCTTGTAGATATCCAGCAAACTTTTTAGTGACTGCCCAATATAGTGCTAAAAACTCTAGTTTATAAGGACTATAATGTTTCTCACTTGGTTTTAGTGATCTCGAAGCGTACGCAATGACATTCGGTCCTGCCTTGTCACCATGATCTTGAAGAAGAACAGCTCCAAGCCCTATCGTACTTGCATCAGTCCGGACTAAAAATGGTTTGCTAAAATCAGGATATGCAAGTAATGGTGGTGAACTCAATGCCTCACGTAATCTATCAAACGCTTCTTCCTGTGCTGGACCCCATATCCATGGTTTCTGAACTTTCTTTTTCTCACCTTTCTTACCTTTCCGCTGACATCCAAGCAAAGATGAAAGAGGCTCAGCAATGCTAGCAAATCCCTTAATAAAACGTCTAAAGAAATTTGCGAACCCCAAAAATGATTGAAGCTCTTTTACATTACCTGGTACTTTCCAATTCTTCACAGGAGCCAGCATATCCGGATCACATTCAACACCTCTTTCACTGACTATATGACCCAGATATTTAAGCTTACGTTGGAACAAAGAACACTTTTGTGGTTTTAACTTCAAACCAGCTTGCTCGATCTTACCAAACACCTCTTCCAACCTACCTTTCAACTCCTCTATAGAACTTCCAAATACCACAATGTCATCCAGGTAAACTAAACAGGTACGCAAGTGAACATTTGACAACACTCTTTCCATTAACCTCTGAAACAAAGCGGGTGCATTTCGGAGACCAAAAGGCATTCTAGTCCACTGGTAGAACCCAAGAGGACCTGCAGTGAAAGCAGTGCGTTCCTTATGACTTGGTTCAATCTCAACCTGATGATACCCTGAACTTAAATCAAGTGTAGCAAACCACGATGCACCCCCTAAAGTATCAATTAACTCCTCTATTGTCGGAATTCTATAACTATCAGGCTTGGTTACAGCGTTAATCCGTCTAAAATCAACGCATAGCCTAATCTCACCTGTCTTTTTCCGAACAATAACAATTGGAGATGAATAGGGACTAGATGATTCTTCAATCACACCAATATCTAAAAGTTGATTGATATGTTGGCGGAGTTCATCAATCATGTTTGGTGGTACACGTCTTGCCTTCTCCTTAATGGGAGTCTCATCTGTGAGATCTATTCTGTGCCTGAGAACATCAGTTTTACCTAAATCAGATGAATCCTTTGAAAAGATATGTTTCCATTTCAGTAGCATAGATTTTACACTATCGAACTGCTCTTGTGATGCATTCTTTGACAGAAAATCTAAACCAATCTTATCTAATAAATCATCTTGATCTGGAATACAAATATCATCTTCAGGAACAATAGTAACCTGTTCAAGTTGAGCAATCTGATCACCTGGCTTGAACTTTATAGTGTTTGATCCAGTGTTACACATTTCTACATGCAATTCTGATCTACCATGCTGAACATTAACTAAACCTGGTGTAACATGTACATTTTTAGCTTTAGGCAGTTTATCAGTATCAGCTACCATAGCCACATCTTTAGCAATAGGAACTGCTACACTTACCCTGGCAGAGACGATGACAACATCCCCTGGTTTCAATCTACATGCAGTATTAGCATACACTGTTCCGTATGTTCCTCCAGTCTTATCAAGGTGTCGGTCAACCATTTCGATACACTTTCTTGCCATCTGTACTTGAACATGCACTTCTCCCCTAGAATCATCTAATTCTAATTGTGACAAAACATTTGTACCAATCAACACAGGTATACCCTTGTTATATGCTGTATCATCAACAACTAACACTGGAACATCAATAGGTTTATGCCCACTTATCTCTATTGATACAACAATATAACCAGCATAAGGTATTGTATCCCCTCCAGCACTTTCAATCTTTACAAGTCCTTGACAACTCTGTAAAGGTAAGTGATGAAAATGCATATCATAAAAACTAGAAGATACAGTTGTTACCTGTGAGCCTGTGTCAACAAGTGCTGTGCATTGCTTACTGTTGATGTTGACAGGTACTTCATTGGCATGTCCAATCAATCCAACAGGAATGTCAGGTGGCTTTGGACCATTTTTCACTTCCGGATCCACAGGACGGTCCACTACCTGGATCCTTGCTGGTTTTCCTGACGCTGTTTCTTGGCCATTTCAAATTTCTTTGCAACCAAGGCTGGATTTGCTGGATTGTTGCAATTCCACACCATATGGTTGTCTAAACCACACTGAAAACAGAACTGAAAAGTTTTCCGTCTATTAGCAGACTTACCTCCATTCCCATACTGTGGTGTATCCCTCTTCTGATCTGTAGGTGTTTGTTGGATTTGTTTGAGTTGAGCAACCTCCTTCCGTAAAGCTTCCACTTCTTTCTGTAGCTTATTCTCAGTCGGAGATCTTTCTGGGCTAGAAGGTTGTTGAAGTTGCTGAACTCGAGCAGAACGTTTACTAGAGAACTGCCTCTTTGCACGTTTACGAGCTTCTTCTGTTCTGATACTCAGAAGTAGAGATCCATACTCAGGCGGACAGCATAAGTCATCCTTCTCCTCAAGTCGGAGCTTGAGAATGAGTTGCTCATCAGTACAGCCATAGATGAACTGTTTGAGAAGTTCAGCATCAAAGTCATCAACAGCGCCCTTTCTGTTTACTTCTTGTAGTAGAAGGTAGATTTTGGTCAGGTACTCTGAACTCTCTTCATCATCAAGTTGAATAGCTGTCCGAAATTCATGCTGTAAATCTCTAACACTCTTGACATCATCATATGCTTTTGTCAGTAGTGACAGAGCTTTTGAAGTCCTGCTTGCCTCTAGAGCTTGTCTGACTAAACTCAAAGCTGGATCTAAAAGACTATTCTGTATCCTCTCACACTTTTCTCCCTCCTCAAGATCTTTTCTAAGTGACAATCTTTTCGCTGCGCTAATCCATGCTCTGTAATCTACCTCCCCCTTAGGTACTGGCTTTTTTCCAGAGAACAGTCTTAGTTTACTTGGGTTGTTGCTGGGTGCCTGAAAAATTATCTTAGAAACAGATGAATTACTACCCAAAGTATACTCCCCACCACTGGTGTAGAGTGTCTGTGCAGCAGAAGTAGATGTCTCTTTCACATCAGGACTGGGTGTTGGCTTTTCTTCCTGAAAAGTAGAAGAAAACATTGGATCTAGCATGAGAAGTGTGCGTCTGCGATCCTGTCGAGACAACCCATCAATCAAGAACTTGATCTGATTACAGGGATCAGTTTCATCATCAAGCTCAGATTCATCATGTACCGATGCACCTTTGACATCCTCCTCTTTCTTGGGACTAGGCACTATGACCACTTCTTTTAACTCCCCATTTTCAGACATTTTGTCAAAGAAAATAAACAAAGTGATGAATGAATGATGTAAAATGACAAAGTGCTAAATAGGTGTGTAATTAGTACAAAAGTGCAAAACAAAGAAAAATAAACCTTGGGATTGACATACAACAGTAATGGATAACAGACAAGTGGCTTACCATACACTACTATAAATAAACAAATTTGAAATTTCTACACAATATCACACACAAAACCCAAGTTGAAATCAACAAAATTCAACTTTTACAAATAAATACACAACAGAAATGCAAAACATCAAATACCTATTACAAATTACTAATATCACAAAATACCACTCGAATAGTTACATAAATACCAGTCGAATACATACAACACTGTATATGCAAGCTTGCAAAAGTCTAATACAAAATAAATACTCTGTGCACAAAAATGAATGTTTCTAAAGTACCAAATGATAATCATTCAGTCACACAAACTAAATCACTACACACACAATCACTAAATCCTTTCGCGCAAAATCCTTGGTTGTAGAATCTGTTCCACTTATGTTCCAAAGATGACACAAAAAAAAATATCCACAAAACACAAAAATATGATGCATCAAATTCCAAAGTTGACAGCTGTCAAATACACAACACAAGTACTACTTTTCCCTTTTCAAGATGACCCACTTTAATAGCTACAGCTGAGAGCCTTAAAGAGCTGCAGTATTCAAAGTGAACTCTTTTGTTGTGCTGAAGCCTATTGTTGTGCTGAAGCCTATTGTTGTGCTGAAGTCTTTTGTTGTGCTGAAGTCTTTTGTTGTGGTTGCTGCTACTTGAGGACCAGTGAAAAGTGGTAAACACTCCTGGTTACAGCAGAACCACCCTTTTTCACACATGGTGACTTCATGGCAATACTCTCTTTATGTTGAAAGAGAGTGTGAGTTTGGGGATTGCAGAACAGGACTGGGTTTGAAAACAGGGCCTCCAATATTACAGGTTGTACGGTTATAGAAAAACTCAGAACACCTGAATAAAAAACATAATCCATTTATTTTATTACCATTCTGGTGAAAACCAATCCCACATACATTAACACAACACAGCTTCAATCAATAACAATTTGCTTTTCATTTAATCAATAATTACTCCATATAAAACCAAGACACATGTGTATAAAACACAAAGTCAAACCATTTTAGCACAAAACTGTACTAAAATGTACCAAATTACATTAATAAAGAATTAGAATTACACATTATCAATGAAATAAGAAAGTCTACAATCATATTAGATAATTTAGAGAAATAGAACATAGAAAACTTCACTTGCCTGAATAAAAACAATAATCCATTTATTTTATTACCATTCTGGTGAAACCCAATCCCCAAACTGCCAACATTTGAATTTCCCTCCAAAACTTAGAAAACAAGTACTACAGTATTAACTAATTTGCATATATTGAAACCCCCCCTTGAACTGACAAGTTGAATACCTGAAATGAAGTGTAATTAGTGCAAGCATGACAGGTGCTACAGTGCAACTTATGAAAACAAATGGAATGAAGCTGTTAACAGTAAAACTAATGAAAACAGATGAAATGATGGTGAAAGATAAAAACAATGATTAAAACCCTATAACATACGTCCCCCCTAAGAGCAAATGGCCCCTGACATTTACATTCCCAAGTACCTGAAATGTACCTGAAAACAAATGACAAATACAAGAAAACATGGAGACATTATGTTACAAATCAATTTAACTAATCTCATATCTGAAAAAGACAAAAATCTATTATCAATACTGAAAAGTACATTGACAACGATTAAATACATAGCATACAAATACAAAATACATGACAAATATGAATAACAAAAAACCTTGAATGTGATCAATTATGTGAATACATTTACCAAAAGTTTAGCGAATAAATCTTGGTATGCAGGAAATTCCAACATACACTTGTACAAAAATTCACCTTTCTCTTTCCAATCATGATCCTCACACCTTACCATATTAAAACCTGCTTGAAATACTTCACGAGGTTTTCTCTCTCTAGTGGATTTTCTCGTAACTGATTCCCCTTCTTCTTTATCTAATTCTGAAAGAGAACTGGGTGAACCATGTTCATCATCAACATGTTCCTCCACATTGTCATTGTCATGCATATCATCAACAAAATCATTACATGCAACATTATCATCATGAAAATCAATATGTACAGTTTCACTCTTTGAAGAGTTCAAAGTTCAACTTCATCTTCATCTTCAAGAACACTGTGATGCTTATCTGTAGACTTTGGTTTAGGATCACATTTCTTCTCAATATCTTT
>JAAELB010000982.1 GCA_024227155.1 Desulfobulbaceae bacterium | reverse complement strand
TTTTGGTTGGCCAAGATATTGTCAATTTCGACCTTGACGGAGATAGTAACGTTTTGGGAGGTGGTGCCACTGTTGGTGATGGTGCCAAAATCCAGGGTGATCGGGTCGGTTCCGGCACCCGGGGTGGTGTTGGGTGCCAGACTGGCAGTGAAATCACTGGCTGGCAGGGTGATCACTATGGCTTCATTTTGATAGGTCAAACCGGTGGGTAAATCGAGGGTATATACAAGATTATTGTTGGTGCCCACCGGAACCCCAAAACTGGCGGTCAGGGTTACACCGTCTAATATGGCAGCTTGGGCAATAGAGGCGGTCATACTTAAGGTTGGCGCGCTTGACGTCACACTGGCCGTTGCCATGGTCACCAGGTCATTAACCGCCTGGCCCGAGTCGTTATTGCTGTTGTCACCAATACGCTCGCCGGTATCACTTCCAGCGGCACCCGGTGCTGCTGCACCATTGCTGCCAGGCAAGCTGGTGATCGCTACTTCCATGGTGTTGGCTATGGTTTGCTCAAAGCCTATCCCACTGCCAACCGTAGCACTATAAACAACGGTGATGGTTTCGCCTGGTGCCAGATAATGCTCGGCCCCTTGTTGGCCCCCGGCCAAACAACTGCCGTCGACGGCTAAATCGTTACCGGAAAAGGAGGCACAGCCACTAATATCGATGCTGCCCCGTGACAGTACCGCACTGGTTATTGCAGGGGTATTGAGAATGGCCGGGGCACTGCCGAATATCTCCCAGCCATAACCATTGGTGGCAGTCGCTGAGGCGATATTGGTGGCGGTGAGGGTGTAGGTTATTGCGTCACCACCTTCAACTGTGGTCGGTAATGCGGAGTGGGTTAAGCTCAGGTTTGGCAAGAGTACGTCCGAGGTGTGATTGGCACTGTCACTTTGAGCGGCTGACGCCTGATTGAGATAGTTGACTGCGCCAGTGGTCACTAAGTCGTGCCCGGCGGTGTTGGTGTCGGTGTTAAGCACCAGGGCCGTGATGGTGACGATCACCTGTTCTGTGTTGGCATCGTCGTCGTTGTTGTCGATATTGCCTAAATCAAAAGTCAAGCTTTGCCCAGTGATACTGGCGGCATCATCAACCGTCGGCTCCAGTGCTGCGTCGGTGGTGGGTATATTACCCGCCAAGGTGACCGAGCTCATGGTACTGTCGACTACTGCGCGGATCAAGCCACTGTAGGCAATATATTGTAAACCGGCGGGCAGGGAAAAACTTATAAAATCGTTACTGGTGGTTTGCTGGCTGACGCCTTCGGGTATGTCTACAACCAGTTCATAGGTGATGGTTTCACCTATGGCCAGAGGCTCGGTGGCTGCTGTGGTGGTAAAGGCTTCTGAGGTAGCGGTGACCGTTAGCGCGTTGACTCCTATGGCTTGGGTCGCGGCGTAGTCGTCGCCAGTGGTGCTTTGCTCTCGTTCGTCT
>JAAELB010000981.1 GCA_024227155.1 Desulfobulbaceae bacterium | reverse complement strand
CATGTAAAGGAAAGATCGATTTCCTCAAGTTCGTTCCCAGTTATTATAAATAAATGGAACCCTTCCCCTCTCCCCATTTATTCAAATCAGGCAACGGACAGTTGACTTACCATAGTTTTTTTTTCATTATAAAAAGTATCATATATTACCGCCAATGCAAGAGAAGTATGCCTCAGCCAGAAAACCGCTCTATTTCGCCTTTGTCAACCTGGAGAAAGCTTTCGACTGTGTGCCTAGGGACGTGCTGTGGTGGGCTATGAGAAGCCTTGGTGTTGAAGAATGGGTGGTGCGTGCAGTTCAGAGCATGTATGCAAATGCAAGAAGCCGTGTGAGAGTCAACGGACAGTTGCGTGAAGAATTTGAAGTCAATGTCGGATTACTGGAGTTTCCTGGGAACTCTTGTAAGCCGATGACCTTGTCATCATTGCGGACACCTACCAGTATTGCATTGACTGCATCAAGGAATGGAAGGTAGTGATGGAGCAGAAAAGGGTTGAGAGTGAACATGACAAAGACTAAGATCTTGATCTCTGGTGTAGGCTTTGATATTTCTTTTGACATTAAAAATGGTTGAGTATTTGTCAATGGCATATCCCATCATTTCTCTTGAT
>JAAELB010000980.1 GCA_024227155.1 Desulfobulbaceae bacterium | reverse complement strand
TGTAGTGATTGGGAGGACAGGCCCCTGTGTGGATGCAACGCTTGGAAGCAGCTCCCTGGGCCAGTCAAATTCGACATTTAGTAGCTTACTGTAGTGCTCAACCCAAGCTTTCATCTTTTCAGCGTCAGAAAGTGCTAGTTCACCTGCGTCGTTCCTCACGCATTTTTCACCTACAATATCTTGGTTAGCGCTGTCCATCTGCCGGGCAAGCCGGTAGATATCACTAGCATAGGGTTCCAAGTTTTCAAAGACCTCAGCCTCAGCCTCGTACTTTTCTAGCCACACTTCATGCTTAGCAGCTTGCTTGGCTGCGGTGCAGCTAGTTTTGGCTGCTACAGCCTCTATGGAGTTACCTTGGGCTCTCATCGCATTGTATGCTTTGAAGTAAGCACGTTTCTCTGCAATGGCAGTTTCAACATGGTCATTCCACCACCAGGTAACCCTTCTTGTCTGGTGGGACTTAGAAAATCCACAGACCTCGGTCACAGCCTCCATTTGTGGCGTCTTAAAATTAGACCAAATTGGCTCAGCAGAGGGGGGGGCTGTGCTGTACCCTAGCTATGATCTTCATCCTGAAAAAGCTCTGAGAGTCTGTAAGCTTCCAGGTACGGAGCCCTGGTGAGGGTTTTCTTCACTTTGGGGGAGGTATTTGAACCCGCAGGTCACATACCAGCAAGCGGTGTTGACTGGCACATTCCTCCCCTGGGATGACCTTTACATTGGTCACCAAAAGGAAAAGTGTAAAATGGCTGCCATTATCGATGTAAAATAACTGGATTAATTTTTTTGGTTATTTGACCTATTTAAAAAGTCACGTGGTTTAGGCAGGAGTTATTTGGGAAAATTTGATTTTTGTGGCGAAAAGACAAAATTTCAAAAAATTAAAAAAAAACCTTTTTTTGTCCAATTTGACTAATATCTTTTTAAATCGATGTAAAATAACTTGATTAAGTTTTTTTGTTA
>JAAELB010000979.1 GCA_024227155.1 Desulfobulbaceae bacterium | reverse complement strand
TATGCGAGTATTCTTTATGAAAAAGCCACAAAGAATAATATTGGATCAGACAAGGACAAACTTACGAATGACCAATTAGCTAAAATTCGCGGGTGTTCAAAGACTACAATCAAACGTCATAAGAAAAATAGTAGGGAACTTATTAATACTACAGCGACACATTAGCCAATAACATTTTCGCCTTCATGAGATTTCTCTTTTTATGAGACTGATACGCCACAAAATTTCTAATTGTATGATAGCGGACGATTTCCAATACTTTTTTTATGTTGATTGATGCCAGCGGCAATACGGCTGCTATCAATCTCTGTGCCTGAGGTAAAGTTAACGCAGGAGTTTTTTTTATTGTCTAACCTGAGTCGAAGCAGAAAATGGAGAGCAAGAAAGACATACATCATGTGCCTGTGCCATGCTGGCCAAGAACGATGTTCATAGTCACCCATTCCAAGATGACTTTTTCCTTCTTCGAAGCATTGTTCTATTGGCCATCTCATTGTTGAAGCCTCGCATAAATCTGAGAACGGCGTGTCGATTGGAGCATTTGAAGTGGCGTACTTTATTTGACCATCTTGGGTAAGGCGGATAAATAACCAGCAAGCTTTATCTTCGGGTAGTCCCTCTCTTGCCAAATAGACTCGAAGAGCAACCACTTGAGCCACAATTGGGCCTTTTGCTCCTTCGGCCAGAATAACCGGCGTCCATCGGTTATTTTCTGATTTGGCGATCTTTGATACGGCTTGTGGCCCAGGCTGGCCCGGCAAGACTTTTATCTTTTTTGGCCTTGGCCCCCGGCCTTTATATGGAGGCAGTCCTACTTCAGGCTTTTCAAGAAAGACTTGGGTGTTAGATCGAATGCCTGCGAAATAATACATTTGTTGTGGCAGGGAATTGAGAAAGTTGATATCAGAACCGAATGTGGCATCACAACCAATCCATTTGGCTGGGTAAAGACCGGTACCGGCTATTTTATTTATCAGGGCAAGGGCTATTTGTGGTTTTGTTTGAAACTCCAAATCGGATGGAACCAAGTTGAATTGGCGCCTTTGGTCATATTCTTCCGAGAACCAGGACTTAGGCATATAGAGTTGTGATGTTAGCAGCCCGTAGCCTTTTTTCGATGAGTAACCGACAAAGACACCGGATTGACAATTCTCGGTCTTGCCGGCTTCTCCGCAGTATTGCCTGGTAACACCGACAGACTCTTTGCCTTTTTTTAAAAATTCGGAACTATCCGTGTTGATCATGCCGTTTGGACAGGAAATTGATTTCGAGAGCATAGTAAGGTGTCGGTCCTCCATAGCTTCCAGATCCCAACAGTAGGTCTTCATAAAACGCTGCTGAGAACGCACAGACTGTTGCCCCAAAAACTCCAAGGCAATGGGCTCAATAGACTTTGCTTTGCTATTGCTCAGGAGTCCGGAAAAATAGGCTAACCCGAGACGGTGATGTTCGGCGCGGCCGAAGCAGCTATGGAATTCTTGATGAAACTTTACGAGATTTTCGGCCATATTTTCTATGTCTTGTTCGGTTAGATCCATACATGGCATAACATCACGATCCCAATCAGCATGCTGCAATATCATCTCTAATTCCTCCATTCTTTTGGGTGACAATGGAGGACGATGAGGGGGACAGGGCTTTTGCTTGCATCCAATATGTTTTCGGAAATCAGTGTTTAGAACATAGAAATAAATCTCCTTGCTGATGCCATGATAAATGTATCCCTGGCCTTGTTTTGTACTTCCCTGAGTGAGGCCAAGAAATTGCCAGTTGGCGGCCTTATAACTTGTTGCTTTAAATCGTTGGGGGTCGACAAAAGTTTCAAGGCACCAAAGACTATAGTTGAAATGTTTTTGCCAATCTCGGTTAAGACGCTGAATACATTTGGAAAGCAGATGCGAAGCCAAATGAGGTACATGGACCCAACCCGGTATTAAAAAACGAGTGTTGTTTGCAATCCGTTTCAGATGGCGCTTGCGTTGCTCATCAGACCATCCGATGAATTTATCGCGAAAGCGAAGTTTTAAGGCTGGGGCGCTCCATGAAAAGGCGGCTATCGGTCGGTTGTTCCCAAATGCGAGATATTTGAGCCTATGACCAAGAAGTTTACGAAAACCAAGATAATGATAATTGCAGACCAGGTGATCCCACAGTGGTTCATGTATTGTGTGGCTTACCAACTCTAAAGAGATGGATGGTAAAAGACTTTTGATATCACAGATCAATGGTTCCCTGTTGATATGTATGGCTTGTTGTTGTATCTCTTTTTGCATCTTTTGAATGGCACCTGAAATGTTGTGGTTGTTGAGAGAACAATGGCGCACTTCTCCTGTTCGTCTCAAATATGAGTTTTCATATTCAAGCAATCTGCCATAGTCCCGGTCATACGCCCCAGTTGATGCCATGTTACCAAATATCATTTTAAAAGTCTATAGGAAATGTCGCTGTAGTATTAAATTAATGGAAGAAAAAGGACTTTAAGGATAACCTCATCTTTCAGAGGGACCGCTGATAGCCCGTCGCGGCCTCTGAAGATGGTTATGTGCAATGAATGCACCTGAAATATTCCCAAAATTGAAATGATATAGAGTTCAGGAGAGCAGTATTTTATGTTATTACCCTGTCCTCCCCTGACGGGTGGGAATCAGCGGGTGCAAGGGACGGTCATTATCAAAATGTTTATCAGACAATGCCAGGAGCCATGTGGTTTTCCGTCTTGGAATGAAGGGGAAAAAACGAAAGGGCGGCAGATGATATGTGAATTTTTCTGTAAAAGCATAATAGCGCTGATCGGGCTCAAGACAGAATTCCCATATATATTTCTCTTTCCCGTCAACGACTGCTATGTCATTAAATGAAGGGGCAAGGTACAGCATGATTCTATACGGATAAAAGACCAGATCTCCAACCGTACTCTTTACGGTAATGCTGCTCTCATACCCGGTTCCATATCCAAACGAGTATCCCCTATCCGGTTGAAGCCTTTCTGAACTATGAATCCACTCAAACCATACACAGGATTTCTGTGAAAACGGAGCCGTGTAAAGCTCACCTTGCAATCGCACTGGAAATGTACCCAGTTGTTTAAGTTTTGATAGGTCGATATCTGTTTCTTGCTTTGAAACCATATTTCATTATGGAGGTATTGAAAGTTGTGGGCAACATAGACTTATTAAAAATAACCAAATAATTATCCCCCTACCCCTCATATTAACGCTTTGAGTTTACAATTATTTTGAACTATTGTTAAAACTTTGGTTTATTTTAACTTAAACTTATTGACATATATTTTTGGATTTATTATCAATTTATTTTGTATGATGGGAATTTCTCAGGCGGAAGGTTGGTGCTGAGCTTGCTTCAACCTTCATTCTTCAGCCATATAGATTCAGCTTAAACGTCTTAATAATATTTTTTGAGGACACTTATGGAATACAACTATACGCTCAAATGTCTGATTTGCGGTCAGCACTACCATCCTGATGAGGTCGATTATGTTTGTCCGGACCATGGTGATGAAGGGATTCTCGATGTTGAATACGATTATGTCGCCATTCGTGAGACCATCAGCCGCAGAACCTTGGCCGAATCCATTGACATGACCATTTGGCGCTATAAGCCGTTGCTGCCTGTGGCCGAGGATGCCATCGTCCCGCCTCTGGCTCTGGGATGGACGCCTTTGTATCAGAGCGATCGCCTGGCCGCCACACTGGGCTTGAAAAACTTATGGGTTAAAGACGACGGCCGTCAGCCCACGGACTCAT
>JAAELB010000978.1 GCA_024227155.1 Desulfobulbaceae bacterium | reverse complement strand
GCATGTTCAGTGAGCAAATCTACAATCTTACCTTTACCTTCATCTCCCCACTGGGTACCAACAACCACGACACTGGACATGATATCTCCTAGTAATATAAATAGATTACGAAAAAAAAGCCGACTTTTACAGCAACGGAAGGAAGTCAGCTAACAATAACCGCGCTAATATAGCAAACAATCACCACATTGTCAAACGGGCAAATAAACCTACCCCCAACACAAAAATATGCTACTTTAGGCATTTACATCTTCACCTCCAAAACACCCAAACTGAATTCTATACTTGCTGACAATACACCAATATTGATGGGCTCGTAAAAAGTTCATCACACACTAAAGATGGCGTCTACTTCTTGATAATTTAAAATGATTAAATCAAACATATTAGATTTACTTTTCCACCAAATGCTTATCATCTCCACATAATCAATCATCCAAAATTAAAGATGAACAATAATGAAATTTAGCTCAAAAAGAATACAGCGAGAGGCTGACACTATTTTTATAATGATAAAGATGTACTGTAAGGATCATCATGCCCCAAAAAGCGAACTCTGTCGTGACTGTGAAACACTACTAGAATATGCGTATAAACGACTTTTGCACTGTCCTTTTCAAGAGAATAAGTCCTCTTGTGGGAAATGTACAATACATTGCTACAAGCCGGCCTATAGAGAGCAAATCAAACAAGTTATGCGCTATGTAGGTCCTCGTATGGTATTTCCCCACCCTGTTTTATCTTTTTTGCACTTTGTCGATGGCCTCAGGAAGACCAGGAAGCTATAAATCGGCTTAGCTTGACACACCTATACAAATCCCGTAAAGTTGATGGCGTCGTAAAAAGTCCGATCTACGGTGTTGCCGGTTTTGATTGAGCTTTAGTACTTAACCATCTTTAGTGTATGATGGACTTTTCGCGAGTTCATCCAAGTTAAACACTTTTATTTTTTTACATTTATTCAAAACGAGTTGCAATTATATGTTTGGTATCGGTCTTCCCGAAATGATAGTAATCTTCGCAGTTGCGTTGATTGTTGTAGGTCCTGACAAGCTGCCTGATATGGCCAAATCCCTTGCCAAAGGCATTATGGAGATGAAAAAAGCAGCAAATCAAATAAAAGACAACCTTACAGAAGAAGATGAAACAATAAGCGATGTTAAAAAGGATTTACAGGAAACCGCAGCGGAGTTGAAAAAAAGGATGATTGATGCTGAGACTAGGATTACTGAGCGTCAAATTCTTGAAGACAAAAACAGTTCTGATACCGGAGAACTGATTGAACTCTCGCCAGAGAATCCTCGCCCCTGGGAAATTGATGCCCGAACAGTTCCTGAAGAAAGTCCTGACGAATTAATAAATGAAGCTGAACTAACAGCTTCAACTGAAAAAAAACCTGAAGAAGAAATAAATGATGTAGAACTGACAGCTTCAACTGAAGAGAAGCCTGAAGAAGAAGAAAAACAAGCCTGATTACCTGCAAATGCTTTCTGCACTTGAACATTTCCGACCCCATCAGCATGAATTACGTAAAAGGGTTATTCGGAGTATTGCCGCTATAACCATTGCTACAATTGTGGCCTATCTATTTAAAGACAGGATCGCAGCATTTTGTATGCAGCCTCTCTTTAATGCTGCACCTACTATTGAAAAACTTGTTTATACAAAATTAACTGAAGCATTTACCAGCTATATCAAGCTATCCCTGCTGGCAGGTCTTTTTTTTAGTTTCCCTTACCTTTTGTACCAAGTCTGGATGTTTATCTCACCAGGCCTGCTTAAAAGCGAAAAGAAGGTAGCAGGCCAGATAGTTTTCTGGGCAACCATTCTGTTTTTAGGTGGTGCCTGCTTTTCTTTTTTTATCGCCTTGCCAAAAATCCTCACCTTCTTTATGAGCTACACTGGCTCCCAACTACACCCAATGCCCAAATTTGGTTTGTACCTCACATTTGTGGGTAGAATGATATTGGCCTTTGCCCTTGCCTTTGAAATTCCATTTCTCATGGTGATGGCTACACGTACCGGCCTAATAAAACCAAAATATTTTAGCCGAAAACGCACGTGGTTTTACCTAGCTATTATTGTCCTTTCTTTTCTCCTGACAACCGGGGACATAACAGCGACTGTCCTGCTCGCCTTTCCTCTTTTCCTGCTCTATGAATCTGGCATTTTTATTTCTAAAATTTTTCCTCATAAAAACACTGAATAATCTTTTAAACAAGTACCATTCATTAGCAGCACTTCTTTGCTAGCCACTCAAAAGATTATGTAATATTCTTTTTTTTTACCATCGCCTTGACTTCTAAAAATAGTTCCCTGATAATGAAGAATTAATAGGTCATAAAATATCACTATTACGTCAATAGTACTATAGGCTATTACGTCAATGGTACTATAGGTATAGTTATCAAGAAAATGAATATTGTATTTGTCAGGAGAAATGATGAAAAATCTTAAGTTAGGTGTAAAGCTAGTAGGTGGTTTTATTTTAACAGCTCTTATTGTTTTAGTTGTTGGCCTCACAGCCACAATGCAACAAAACAAACTACACCACACAACAGAACATCTAGGGGAAGAATCATTAGCAGCAGTTGAAAACATGCTGATAATAAAAAGTGAAGCAAACTATATTGCAATGCTGATGCGAACATTGCTCACCCCTTATGCTACCAAAGAGCAGCGAATCGAAGCCCATGACGGCTTGCTCGCGGCAAGAAAAATCTATGGTGCCGCTAAAAAAAGATTCACAGAGCTTGACTTTTACAAGGAAATTGGACCTGAATGGAAAGATTTTTCTGATAATATTTCCAAGTGGGCGGCAATCAACAATAAGGCTGTAGTAATCTCAAAAGGGTTAATCGATACAGACATGACCAACCCTACCTTGATGTTTAATCATGTGAATGATTTTGAAATTGCCCACCAAAAACTTCTGGCAAAACTCGGTACACTTCTCGCCTTTAAAACTCCTTTTGCAGGCGGCACTGATGGCACGGCATGTTCTCTGGGCAAGTGGCTTAGTAATATGGATACAAAAAACCAGGAATTAAAAACTATTGGCCAAAAGTTACTTCCCGTACATTTAGCTCTTCATGAAAAGGTTGCAGCAGTCAAACAACTGGTAGACGACGGGGAACTTTATGCTGCAAAAAACTTAACCAGTGGAGAAGTTCTTCCACTTTCTGAACAGGTTTTTAAGTTTGTTGATGAAATGAAATTAGTTACGGTACCGGCATATGATAATTTCCACCTGATGAATGCTATGCTTTTAACAGATGCCGTCGTCTTCCAAAACAAAACCTTTGCTGCCATCGATATAATTGTTGCTAAAGCAGTCAAGGGAGCTCAAAGTGATGTCACGGAAGGTGAAACTGTTGCCAAGACAAGTCGCATCATAATATTAGCTGGCATTATTATTGGTGTGATTCTTGCGCTTATTCTTGGCTTCACCCTCACTTTGCTGATCACTCGACCTCTCTCCAAAGGTGTTGACCTTGCCCAGGCAATGGCTGAAGGTGACATGACCCAAACCATGGATGTTGATCAAAAAGACGAGATTGGTGTCCTGGCAAAATCACTCAACAATATGTCTTCCGGGCTTCGTTCCATGATCGTTGATATCAATAGCGGTGTTGGTAATGTAGACAGCTCTTCGAACCAGCTCGCTGCCATAGCCGAACAAATGTCAGCCGGTGCTGAAGATACTGCTAACAGGTCAAATCAGGTTGCAGCGGCAGCAGAAGAGATGAGTGCTAATCAAGATTCAGTAGCAGCAGCGATGGAACAGGCATCTGTGAACATAAACATGGTTGCTTCTGCAGCAGAAGAGATGAACTCAACCATCTCTGAAATTGCCGAGAATTCAAGTCGTGCTAAAGACATTACCAGTCAAGCAGTTGATCAGTCTGTTAAAGCATCTGACAGGGTTGATGAACTTGGGAAAGCAGCTGATGAAATTAATAAAGTCACAGAAGCTATTACTGAAATTTCAGAACAAACCAACCTGTTGGCACTCAATGCAACTATTGAAGCTGCCCGTGCTGGTGAGGCTGGTAAAGGTTTTGCTGTTGTTGCTAACGAGATTAAAGACCTAGCCAAGCAAACGGCAGAAGCTACCCTTGATATTAAAGTTAAAGTTGAGGGAATTCAGCAGGCAACGGGTATTACCGTAAAAGAAATAAATCAAATCAGCGCAGTTATCGCCGATGTTGACCAGATAGTAGCTACCATTGCCACGGCTGTAGAAGAACAGACCGCTACAACCAGAGAAATTGCAGAAAATGTAAATCAGGCATCTACCGGTATTGTTGAGGTAAATGAAAATGTCGCTCAAAGCTCTGCTGTTTCTTCAGAAATCGCAACAGATATCGCAGAAGTTAATAACAGTGCCAATGAAATTAACTCTGCAAGCTCTCAAGTTCAATCCAGTGCAAAGGAACTTTCAAGTATCGCTGATACTCTAAAAGAGATGATGGTAAAATTTAAGGTCTAAAAAACTACTGCTATTTTTCTACAAGGAAAGGGGATGTCCAATTTGGGACATCCCCTTTTTTGGTTCCTTTGGCCTTTTTAATTATTCTTTTTGGAAAAAATAAATAGAACCGGAAATCCATTTTTCACGCTCTTTTCGTATCTCTGCTCGCTCATGAACTATCAAGCTCAAACCAAACTGGGCCGCAACGGTTGTAATATAGTTATAAGAATGAGCAAAACGACCACTAGAGCGCACCTGCCATCCTGATTCACCAGTAAACTCCACCGAAAACCCCACCAGCGCTTGAGGGCAACTATTATCACTGATAGCCTTAAACATAGGTTCCAGATCACCGATATACGAAAAAACATCAGACGCCAGAAATAAGTCATAATTTTTCTTACCATCTGCCAGATACGATATGATATCTACAGTTTCAAGAGCATCGTATATATTTTTACCATGGGAAATATCAACCATTCCTGATGACAGGTCTATCCCAGTCAAATGGGCGGCATGGTCACGGAATAATTCTCCACAGAGTCCGGTTCCGCAACCAAGATCAATTACATTTTGATATTTGTTTTCATCCGGCGGTATTTGATCAAAAAGTGTTCTCATCAACATCGGCACTTTATATTCAAGCTGCCCAAGTAAATGGTTGTCAAATGTATCTGAATAATGATCAAACAGATCACGAATGTAATCAGTAGGCGGGGTTTCCGGTTTCTCACCGCGCAATACCTGAAGCATAAATGTTGCAGCGGAATGATCCGGAGCTAAAAGAAGAACCCGGCCATACAGCTCTTCTGCCTCGTCAAGTTTGCCTTGCAAGTGAACAATATAGGCAAGGTTATTAAGTGCGCTGATATGTTTTCCATCTTGTTCTAGAAGATATCGGAAAACTTTTTCAGCCTCTTCCGGAACACCACAATCTTTACAGCAACAGCCCAAACTGTACCAAATATCAATATCTTCAGGCCTAAGAGTCAGTGCCTGTTTATAAGCTTGAATTGCTTTAACAAATTGCTTCAGCTGTTTATGAGCTAAAGCTAGGTTAAGCCAGTAATCACCATCCGTATCGTTAAGCTCAACAGCCTTTTCAAAAGCGGCAACGGCCTCAACAAACTCACTGGCTTGGAAATAAGCTAAACCTAGATTATAAAAGACAATATCACTATCAGGCACAGATAAGACTATCTTGCGGTACAGTGAGATGGCCTCACTCAAAAAACCTTGGTCATGGGATTTAAGGGCTTGTTGATAAAGCAGTTGCAGATGTTCTGTATTGGTTGTTGTGCTCATTGGAATTAAGATGTTATGCGGGAACAATCTCCTGTTTCAGCAGACAGCAGGAAATCCTGTGTTGAGGAGTCCCATCTGCAAAATACTGAATGTTTTCAGGCTGCAGTAATTTATTCATTACACAGCCTTCAGGGATTGAGAGTTGAAAAAAACGGTCTTCGTTTAATCCCTCTCTATGCAGGAGAGTATTATCTTCAATTTTAAAACTATGTATAGGATGATCTTCACATAAGGGACATTGATATACCCTGCCGTTAGGGAATATAAAATAATTCTCAGCCACCGTACCGGCACACTCAAACACTTCTTCAGGTTCAAGGTACACTTTCGGATAAATTACATGCAGACCTTTACTGGCAGCATCGGCAGCGACACCTGGTACAATATCAAGCCATTTTGCAGGATCTACTAACCACGAATCAGCTGATTTTTCCTGTGCAGGATTTCCTCTCAGGCCGATAACCTGAACAAAGAATTTCTGTATCCCAAGTTGAACCAACAATTCAGGCATTTTATCAAGATGATCAATATTCAAACCGGAAACAGTATAGATTAAACTTGTTGAAAATCCGGCATCAACAGCGCGTCTGATATTATTAATACAGGTTGAAAAAACATTATCTCCTCGTATGGGATCATTCACTTCAGGAGTTGGTCCATCAAGGCTAAAGCTGAGATAATCAAGTTCTTCAGGTGTTATATTACTAAGCAAATCATGATGGAGAAAGCCGTTAGTATCAACGGTTACAGAGTAGCGCATAGCTTTTGCAGCCTTAATAATCGCTGCTAGCTGCGGGTGCAAAGTTGGTTCGCCACCCAGTAAAATAAGATTACTCTGTTTTTCTTTTCGGGCAAAAAGTCGAAGCCACTGTAAAGCCGTTTCCGACGAAACAGTTTGAGTGCCATGTTGCTGAGGATTAATATAACAGTGCCTACATGACAGATTACAGGCCGTTAAAAGATGAAAAAAGACATTCCGCTCACCGGGTTTAAAGCCGACTGTTCTGGCTGCTGGTTGAAGACTCATGAGATTTACACAGACTGTTCAAGGGTATATTTTGATAGCAAACTGTCCTGCCAATAGGAGTGTTCTTTAAAAAATTCCTGAAATAATGCAAGACTATCCTTACGCAAAACCGCACCGATAGTTTGAACGTTCATAGCTGCATACAGAGGATTTAAATCAGTCAGGGAAAGATTGGTGCCACCACCCATAACATCCTCATACGACCAAACAAAAGTCCTAATACCAGAAAGAAGCATTGTTGAATAACACATGAGGCAAGGTTCCATGGTAGAATAAACACTGACGTCATGCATGGGTATTTTGTTCTGCTGTTTAATCAGTAATCTCAGCGTTGTAATTTCAGCATGATCAATTTCATTTCGGTTAACTTCGCTGGAATTACACCTTCTCCCTCTTGCAACAATTTCACCCTTAGCAACAAAAACACAACCGACTGGAAACTCCCCTTCATCAAGTGAGAGTTGTGCCTCTTGCAAAGCCTCTCGCATAAATTCAGTATGTTCTGTTATCTCTCTTTGCTGTTGAGTCATGTGATCATGGATGTTCAAAATATGGTGGATATACCATGTTAAGTCAAGGGTGTCAAAACTACATTGACCGTCCAAATCGCAGGTTATTTTTACCTATAACGATTCCGGTCTCAGGTTGCAACCAGTCATGCCCTTTATCAAAAAAAGGAAGATAAACTAGAGTTGCACCCCGGCTCTTCATTTTTATACGTGGCAGAAATGGAAATACTTTTTTAGGACTTGCAGTAGTTTTTGCAAGAATAGCTTTTACTGCTTGAATACCCTCTGATGACGGCAAGGTTGCGGGGTAAAAGCCTGAAAGCTTTTTTCCTTTACCAGGTTCAATTTTCCACTGATTCACGGTCGCCTGCTTGCCGGCACGAAGAAATGATTTCGGGCTTATTTTAAAGGCCGGTACCCAAAAACTCATATCCCTTTGATGCCATTCCTGCTTAGGTATCATCGGTAAATTCACACAGGTAATAAAATCAGCAAAAGATATAATGTTAAGCTCAGGTATGGCCTCATTTATCAGCCAGAACGGAAGATAACAATGGGCTTGAATACCCCCGTCAACCATTTGCCATTTAATTTTGACCATCCCATCACGGGTTAGCTCCCAGGCTCTGTCACAGTTTTGGCAAATAAATGCAACACCGTCGCCCTCTCCCTCTAGGCTCCATCCGCAATGCGGACAAATTGACGGTAAATAATCCAACTGCCAGCCGCTTTTAAAACTATCAGCAGCTCCAAGTGATAGCGCCTCCTCCATTTTGGAATGATCACAAATGAGACGGTCTGTTACCGCATCACGAACAACATTACCATCGGACACCAAAGGCAGATAAATGAGACTTATATTTTCACCTATATAAGAAAGATGATACAGTTCATCTTCATTAATCAGGTTCGAAATATTAATCACCTTATCGAAGATGACCTTGTTTTTGATGGTTTTGGGCAGGTAGCTGAAACGATGATTAGATGCAGCTCTCTGCAACTTCATAGCCTGAGGACGAACACCAAGGCTGGGAGGTATTTCTGAAGGCATCGTTGCTGCGGTCTGGGTTGTATCAACAACTCTATGGGCAATCCCCCTTGAGGAAACGGTAAATACAGTTCCCTTAAACCTTAAATATGGTACCAGCAAATGCGAAGATTCATCAGAAGATGGAATTACAGGCGGGATAAATAATCTTGATATCCTGTCTGGTAAAATAAAACTACCCACACCACAATAGCTGCAGCTAAAGAATCTGGTTGCCTCACTGAGCACCTTTTTCCCACCGCATTGAGAGCATTCATGTTCAATCTGGATATCCATCAGCACTTACCACATATTTACAACAAACCAAGACTCTGTAACGTTCGATTCCCCTGTCTGCAACTATGTAAAAATTACAGTTTCAGCCCACATTGATTACAATAATGAGCATCAGGTAAATTCTCACTGTTGCACTTAGAACATATAGCAGGAACCGGTTTTTCTTCGGCGGAATGGCCGCACCTTGAACAGAACCTGGCACCAGGAGTTATATTTTTTCCACAACTGACACATTTCTTTAAAATAAGTTGCTGGTGTCCGCAATAAGAGCAAAATCTTGCATCATGAGGTATACTTTTTTCACATTCCTGACATATCCTATCATTGGAAGTGACCTGATTGCCGGTTTCCTGAGTGGAATTATTAAAAAATGCAGGCATCATCATCCCCAAACCAAGTCCAACTCCACTTCCAGCATCGCCACTGTTTTCACTGGCTTTTTCCATAGCCATCCCCGCCTTCATACGAACAAATTTATCCATATCTTGAATAACATTGAGCCTGGATTTATCATCAATGGCTTCCTGTACTTCAGGCGGAGGCGTTATCGAGGTAATATAAAGAGAGTTAAGAGCAAGACCGAATTGACTGAAATCATTTGCCAGTTCACTTTGCAGCCCTTGAGCCAAATCATCAAATGTGCCGGGAAGATCAAACAGAGAATCAAGTTTTCCACCGAGGTAATCATTAAATCGTGAAACAATAACTCGGCGAAGATAATCTTCAATCTGCGCGGTTGTGTATTTCCCCATGGTGCCGGCCAGGGAATTGATAAACAGCACCGGTTGCACCACGCGGATATCAAAGATACCATGGGCCCTTAATCTCACCAGGCCAAGCTGTGAATCGCGGAACGCGACCGGATCACGGGTCCCCCATTTAAGGTTTGTGAAAATTTTAAGATTAACAAAATAGACCTCTGCTCTTAATGGACTAACCATTCCCCAAGGAGCAGACAGTATTTTGGTAAGAATAGGGATATTACCTGTTTTCAAGGTATGCCTTCCAGCCCCAAAAGCATCACAGGCTCGCCCTTTATAATACATAACAGCGGCCTGACTTTCTCGAACTGTTAATTGAGCACCAAATTTCAACTCACCCGAACCCTCTTCAGGCAACCTATGCAAAAGTTCTTCTCCGGATTCATCAAACCATTCCAACGATTCTAAAAGAATAGTATTATTAACACCCATGCTCTCTCTCCAATTCAAGTTACGATTGTACTGATTATTAATTAGAGTATAATACAAACTACTCACAACACCAAATTTTCACTTTAAATATAGATCAAAAATGACAACATTTAGACAACAATGGAACATTGAAACAGCTCTTGAAATACTTCAACACCCTACTGTCGACAGCGAAATATGGGCAGAAGCTGCTGAATGGTTAATTCTATATGGTCCACCTGAAATCCAGGAATTACTGCAGCAAGCATCTGGACATGCCACCCAGCAAAACTTTCCGGAATTAAAACCTTTTGGATTTGATAAAGAAGGAAATCCCTGTTATTCCGTGTCCCAGCTGGCAAAGGAGATGGGCATTAGTGAAGAAGATGCCCTGGAAAGCATCGCAAAAAAAGAAGAGAAACATGGTGTTCAGCATTTAATAGAAGAAGACGAGACCACCACGCTTCAGTAGGACAAAACCTGGAAGAATCTTAACCAAGCACTCAAGACAAGCTGTAAGGAACAAGCTCAAATATCCGCTTATACGGGTCTATTTGTATATGATAGTAACGATTTTGGGGCATATAGATATATGGAATTTCTTCTTCCTGCCGAGACAGAAATTTTGAAAGGATAACTCTATTGACGGCCTTATGCCCCATAATCATGATATTCTCACCATAATTATTAAGATAAAAGACCTTCTTCAACCCTCGATACACCCTTTCTTCCATCGTTTTATAGCCTTCTCCTTCGGGATAAACATAACGATATTTGTTTAATCGCCTCGCTCTAGCAACATGGGGCATGTTGTCACTTATTTCTTGATAGGTCATTCCGTCACATACACCGCCATGGATTTCATTAAACTCAGGAAGAGCGATAATTGAGCAGCGATCCTGACGTTCAGCAATAGGTTCAGCAGCTTGTAAAGTTCTCTGATAGTTAGAAGTGAAAATTATCGGAATTCGTTGGGTGGTAAAATGTTCAGCCAGGGCGCGGGACTGCTCAATTCCCTTTTCAGTAAGATCACTATCACCACCAATACGATCTTCAAGGTTGAAATAGGTTTGAGTGTGTCGAACAAGAAATATATTTCTAACCACCCGCGTGGTTAAAATATCACGGATACGATCATAGTAAGGAACAATTGACGAAACCTGTTCTTGTAAAATACAGTTTTCAAAGGAATCTACTAAGATACGATTAGGCTCAACATCAAGAGGTTCATAAATAGATTCATAATAGCTGATTCTTCTAACAAAACTAGCTATAGCTTCTTCTTTAGTACGGTCTTTAAATTCACTAAGGGTTGCTTTTCGCTCAAGATTTGCTTCTAGGGCCTCACCATCGGCATTCATACATTCAATGAACAAAATAGGTAATTCTAAAAAAGTATTTCGAAGTATCTTACGCCTTTTTCTAGTAACATTGCTAGCATCAAGAATCGCAACAGATCCCTTTTCTTTTAAAAATTTTTGAGCATCCTCAATATTAAGAGATGAAATTTTCTCTCTTAAAGCAACAGCATCAGAATTATCCGGTGAGAAAAAAGTTGAGGAAGAAGTAGTCTCATCACCCATCTTTCGGCGCAGGTCACCATTATTAAAAATTGATGTTTTTACACCATCAAGCTCTAAGGTCTGGCGTAATTTTCTAGCCATAGTGGACTTACCACGAGCAGGAAGCCCAACCATTACAATAACAAGTTTACCTTTCATTGCGCTTGCACCTCATTAACAATCAAAACTTATTAGCCAAATAATTTCTATCTGTTAAAAGCTTAAAAATGATGTACTCGTAAAAAGTCCATCACACACTAAAGATGGGTAAGTAAACAGTAAACTAAAAATTAAAAAAAGAGATCTAAAGCTCATACATTTTTTCATCATAAACTGGAGCCTTGTTGCCGGCACTAACCTTCTTTTTTAATGCTTCCAGGGAAAAAGCGTCATCAGAATCAACAAGATCACCCATTTCCTGCTCAATTTGTTCAGGATCATCACCGGCTTCCATACGGGATAAAGCCTCCTCCATCTGATCACCAAGTGAAAGTCCTGTTTTATCAGAAAACTTCCTCATTAAAGCCGCCATCTGACGGGGATCATCCTGATTCATCCCTTCAGCGTCACGCATGAGATTTTCAAAAGCGTGTTCCATCTTTGATTCATCAATTCCGGAAAGTGGGTCATCAGATTCCTCTTTGGCCTTTCCTATAGTAGCAAAAGTAGACATCATTTTTTGAAGTCCAACTTTATCACATTTAGGACAATCTGGTATTTTATCAGTGTTAATTCGGCTAGAGAAAAAATTAAAGATTGTGTTGCACTCATCACAGAAAAATTCATAAATCGGCATAGCTAACGATCACCTTAGAAGTTAATTAATAATAACTGTTATCTTTCCTATACTATCCATTGTTTAAGACAGCGTCAATGTGTTCAGGCTTTACTTTATCAGTGATAATAACTTTACCAATCTGTTCAGGAATTACAAAAAACACCCTTCCACCAACTGTTTTTTTATCAGCCAGTAGGTACTTCTTGAGCTGAGCAATATCAAATTCGTTAGGTATATCCAACGGAAGCTCATAGGCTTTTAAAATTTCTTCAACTTCACTCATTTCGCTCTGGGTCGAATGACCGGACAAAACAGCCATCCTGGCAACAGCCTGCATACCAATAGAAACGCCATACCCGTGAATTAAACTATACCCGGATGCTGCTTCAACAGCATGGCCAATAGTGTGTCCGAAATTCAAAATCCGCCGTAGGCCCCCTTCTCTTTCGTCTTTCTCTACAACATCGGCTTTAATTTCACAGCACCTGCGGATCATTGGCAATAAAATATCCGAATCCAGCGCTAAAATTTGAGCACGGTTTTCAAGTAAAAAAGAAAAGAATACTTTATCAATGATAACACCATATTTGATAACCTCAGCTAAGCCACCACGATATTCACTCATTGGAAGCGTTGAGAGAACATCAAGATCAATAAAAACGGCCTGAGGTTGATAAAAAGTGCCTACCAGGTTCTTTCCTTGCGGAATATCTACACCGGTCTTGCCGCCGACAGAACTATCAACCTGTGCCAGAAGGCTGGTAGGAATTTGAATAAAAGGGATTCCCCTCATAAAAATGGAGGCAAGGAAACCTGATATATCTCCCACAACACCTCCCCCAAGGGCAATAATAGCGTCACTGCGATCAAAACCTCGCTCAGCCATAGCGCTGGCAAGAGTTGTTACAGTACTGGTGTTTTTATTCTCTTCACCTGCTGGAAAGGTAATCATTTCACAAGAAATCCCTGCATCTTGCATGGCATCGATAAGCTTTTCACCATATAACGAGCCAACATTACTATCGCTTATTACACAATACTTATTACCAATCGATTTTTGGAGTAAAAACTCACTCACATTTCCAAGAACACCAGAACCGATAGAAATAGGATAACTTCGCTCACCAAGACCGACAGTGATTGTTTCCTGCATCATGATTTCTCCTTCATAAAAAAATGATTTCACCCATTCATGATCATAAAAAAGCAACGTACAAAAAAAAAGGAGATACTGCAAAGCAGTATCTCCTTAGAAGAGCAAGAGTAAAACTAAGTCAATTACATTGCGTCACCAGAAGCGGCACCCTGCATTTTAACTTCAACTTTCTCTTTCAAGCTACCGTAGTAGACCTTGAGGTGATCCAGAACTTCGTCACGACCAAAATGGTCAACGATTTCAGCTCCATCAGAAAGTGCTTTACGCAACTTTGTACCGGAAAGGATAACACGATCATCCTTGCCATGATTACATGTACGCAGAGAAGCCATACCATCACATTTGTGACAATAGAAGGTCCAGTCAATCTTCATTGGTTTACACTGAAGATCTTTTCCAGCATCACCTGTGGTTGGGATACGATCAAAGATTTCCTGAGCTTCGAATAGACCATAGAAGTCACCAACACCAGCGTGGTCACGACCAATCAGCATATTGTTAACGCCGTAGTTCTGACGGAAAGTAGCATGAAGCAGACCTTCACGAGGACCAGCATAACGCATATCCAGTGGGTACCCAGCGTTGATAACGTTTTCTTTTACGAAGTAGTTATCAATGAGAATTTCAATCGCTTGAACACGGGTCTCTGCTGGAATATCACCAGGCTTGAGGTTACCGATCAGAGAGTGAATCAGAACGCCATCACATACTTCGATTGCAATTTTTGCAAGGAATTCATGTGAACGATGCATTGGGTTACGAAGCTGAAGTGCAGCAACGTTAGACCATCCACGCTCATCAAACATTGCACGGGTTTCAGCAGGCTTAAGATATACACCTGGATAATCAGCTTTGTACTCGCCTTCAGACAGTACTTTAACTGGACCAGCAAGGTTGAATTCTTTCTGGTTCATAACCATGATAACACCAGGATGATCTTCAGGCGCGATTTCCCAGAATTTACCATCTACAGATTCTTCACCTTCGCCCAAGAATACTTTTTCGCATTCCCATTTTTTGTCAGCATCGGTCATTTCGAACTTCTCGGTAACTTTCATAGTAGCATAAACTTCGCCGCTATTTACCAGAGCAACTTCGTCGCCTTCATTAATTTCACCAGCGTCTGCTGCAGAAACATCAAGAGTAATAGGAACAGGCCAGAAGGTTCCGTCTGCCATCTGAAAAGTTTCACAAACGCCTTTCCAGTCAGCTTTTGTCATAAAACCATCAAGAGGGGAAAAACCACCAATACCCATCATGATGAGGTCGCCTTTGGCGCGATCTGTAACTTCAATCTGCTTCAGGCCTTTAGCTTTTGCTAATTCCGCCTCAAGCTCAGCTCCTTCAAGCAAAGCACAAACAAGACCTTTACCGCCGTGAGGCGCAACTAATTTACTCATAACTTTCCCTCTCTGTTTAATTATCTTTAGGAAGAAGAACCTATAAAAAAACCGTTCAAACTATATAAGTCTGAATGATAAACTGAATCGTTATTCAGTGGATGGTAGAATGTAAATGGGTGAGCAAAAGAAGTCAAGAAAAAAAACTCATCATAATCATCAAGCAAACTGATAAGACAGATTACAATCTCTTATTACAACAAAATATAGAGGCATTAAATTTCAATTCTTATACGACCTATTGGATTAAGGGAAACTTCTATTACAGTACCAGAAATGTTTTGAAATGTAACTCTTCCAGTAATGTTTGGTCGTCCACGGGAATCAAATTGTGTCCTATCACCAGCAAAAGTAGTACTCACAATGTTTATTCCACTTTTCATATCTTTACTGACAACCATAGCTTCACCTGCATCATGAATCGAATCACTATTTGAATCTATAAAAATACTGTAAGAGTTGTTTAGTGGATCTATTAAGATAGAAATATCCTCAGCTTCTCTAATCGCTTTCAATCTAGCTAGTTGCATATCGGAATAAAAATTTCTAGCAGCACCTGAAAGCTGAGCTTCTCCACGCCATCCAATCATATTTGGTATTGCTACAGCAGAAAGAATTCCAATAATAGCTACAATTATAACCATTTCAATAAGAGAGAATCCTTGGCAGTTCTTCACTAAACAATAGGGTTTGGCACTTGAATATTTAAACATTTCTTTTACCATCTTTTATAAATAAATATTAATTTACCCAAACACCATCAACCTCTTTAATAGTCTGATCATTAACTTTTTTTGTACCATTTCCCTTATCAACCTGTTCAACAGTATCAGGTGCAGGTAACCATATTTTGGATACAACAAGACCAACAGCATAAAAGGCTATTTCTGTTCCAGGCTGAAAAGCATCTAAAGTAGTACGTTTTCCATCTGAAGTACGAAAGATAACATGTTCATCTAAAAGATAATGACTGTCATCAATAATTAAAAATAGTTCACCAGAATCTTCTGCAAATAACTGATCGACGACCCCCCTGTTCTCCTGAGAATTCATTGGAATCAAATCATCATGACGATCATATGTTGGTTCAGCAAATGTATTTTGGCTAAACAGTGTGAGAACGCAACAACATAATAAAAAACAGAAAAGAACAGACAGATTTTTTTTCCCCAACATTTCAACCTCCACTTGTATATATAGCCACTTAAAAAATTAAAGGGGCTATATATACAACAATCAGTACTTAAAGAAATTTACGTATTACTACTGCCAATTAAGTTCTCGCCAATATTGAATAGGTGTCCCAAACCCTTGGATAGAACTGTCATTCAGGCTATCATCCTCCCGTTCATCAGGGAAGTATAAGCGATCAAGTTGATTTTCAATCTCTACTATAGTTGGTGATGGGGCAAGACCATCCACCTGAATCGAAGATGTAGGTGCCCATATAGGATTAGCTTCTGTACCTATATTTATATAATCTTTACTATTAATAACCCCATCATCATTTAAATCTAAGAAAGGAGTATTAGTACGACCACCGCTACAAACATCAACCGACCAGTGACTAGAACGGCCACCGCTCTCACATGGGGAATCAGTTGGAACAGAACTGGTATACACAAGTTTACCATTTATGATAGTCATATCTCTTACTACACGTTCTCCATTAGCAGGCAAATCAAAATACCAACCAACATGCTTTACCGTTTTAGCTGGATCACTAATAAACTCATCCTTTTGAGAAGGATCAAACCAATCAATCTCATTATCTGACATAGTTCTTACTATTTCATCATAAGCATCGAGATCCGTTACACCGTAAACCTGTTTATTAATCGTTCCATCTGAATTGTATTTTATTCCCCCCGCATAAACCTGGGTTTGTTGTAACAAGGTGATATACTTAGCAGCAGTAGTATTACCAATAACAGTTTCAACATTAGAAATTTTTCTAACAGTATCACAGTTGCTGGTACAGCTGTTAAAAGCAACAAGACAGTCCTGTTTACATTCAGTATTACCTTTACAATCATCTATACAAGTTCCGATAGATTCAGTTTCTTCACAGATGGAATCTACTGTAGTCTCACAAACATCAGTATCCCAGGAGGAACAATATTTATCTGAACAATCTGTATCACCAGCACATGCTATTTCACAATCAATTGCACTTCCAGAAGCACAATAAGTGTTTATACAATCAACATCTCCGCCACACTCTGTCTGGCACAATGCTTCATCCATAGGTGAACAATAATGATCGATACAATCAGTATCTCCACTGCAACTTGTTATACAGGTAGTTCTATCAACAGAACAATATGACAATTTGTTAGCAGTTTTACATTCACTTATGCCTGTGCTGTTATCATAATTTTCTTGGCATATAGCTTTACAGGTTGCACCAATACCTGTTTCACCTGCTTCAAATATACCTAGATTACTTTTCTTAACATCAGCTAACGCCACACCAGCATTCAGCCAAGCTTTAGACCAATCCCATATCCCATAAACACTCTGAATACTCATGTTTTTAGGATCATCTTTGTCAAGCAATCTACCAGTTCCAAAAGTAACTAAATAACCATCTTGGCTGCTGGTACAGGAATAGGTCACATCAGGCTGCATTGTAATTGGTTGTTGATACCCGGAGACATTTTGGGCACTAAACAATGGTTTAGCAGTTGTGCCATCTTTGAAATAACTATCCCAGTCTGTTACAGTGCTACTGCTAATATCAAATTTCCATAGGTTTCCTAATAAATCACCTGCGAAAATAAAATCATCATTCCCATCACCTTGTGGGAAAATAACAGCTGGAGTAGATAATCCATTGTAGGCTGGTCCTGTTGTTTCAGAACAAGTAAGCCCTGAACATGCAACGGAGTCTGGACACCCTACACCGGTATCAATAATCTTAGTTGAAACTCTTTTACCATCTGAGTCTAAACCAACAAGAAAAAGAACCGCTTTACCATTCTCACTATTGTACCCATTTCCAAAAACAAATAGATAATCAAGTCCACTGACATTAGTGTTAATAATTTGTGGCCTAGAGAAACTATACCCTAAATCTGCTGCATAACTGGAGTCAACCGTTGCAGTTGAATACTCCCACAATACGACTTCTTCAGCATGACTCTCTATCGAATCCTTATATGTTGCCGCAGCAGTAATATTTAGACAGAAAAAGCCTTTACCGCCTTTACCTAATCCACCAATTAACACAACAGCGTTACCTAATTTTTTCACTGTCAGATAACCATCAACAAAGAATGTGTGCTGGCCTGTTAAGCTGCTATCAGCAAAATCAGGTAAGTTATCAAACACGATTCTTGGTATATAAGCAAAAACCTCTTTCCCTGTTCTTGCTTCAAAAACATGTAGCATGCCATCATTGGCACCAGCAAATACCCAATCAATATCTAAATCATCATTTTTATAGTGGTATGGCTCAGAATTAATAAAATCACCAAGCTTACTTTCACGATCTCGGAAATTAAACTTTCCTGCAGTATCATTCTCAACTTCATAACGACTATCGCCACGTAAATATTGAAGCAGTTCTTCATCACCGATACCATCATTATCGCCATCAAGTATGGTCTGCATTCCGCTGTCAATAGCGCTCCAGGTAAAGGCTATTCCCTCAGCCTTGGTAACTCCTGAAGCAGAGATGATTTTAGAGGTAATAATACTTCTCTGATCTGTTCCAGTACTATAATCAACAGTTACACTGTCTAACTCTTCATCAGCAGACCACAGTACTATTGAATCATCTGTATTCGTTAGCTCATCGCATTTAGCAATTTCAACACATGTTGTAATTTCTTCAACGCAGATGTCTTCACACTCATTCCCACCAATACCACAAGAACTCATGCAAGTTGTGAATTCATCATTGCAGGTAGCTTCGCAAGTCACACGTTCACATGAAGCGACAGCACCATTACTATCAAGACATTTTGCCAAGACATCACCGCTCCAGCTATCAGAGTCATAAATGGTTTGGTACAGTAATGTATCATCCTGAATTTTATTGGCGTTTACTGCAACAGACGATGCAGTTCCTCGATCACTATCAATGAGATCCTTTATAGCTTTCATGGATTTAACCAAATCTGCTGGATCAGCAGCATTTAGAAATTTACCGCGGGAGTTAACACTGCCATGAAAAAGATCATCAACACTGTATGCATTATTTATTTGAACTGTATTATGCCAATCAGGACACTTGTTGGTAAATGGTCCAGCACCATCAGTATACGTTATTTTTCCACTACCAATGTTAAATGTTGCAGTTCCGATATCAGATAATAAAGGCAAACTATCTTCTCCCGGTGTCCCTTCCGGTAGGCACTGTGGAAAAAGATCGGGGTCAAACCAGCCAAACACACCAAATGACACGGCATAGGTTACCATATGCTGTGATGTTTTATCGTCATATCCTTTGGTAGGTAGCTTATCACCAAGTGCTTGATCAAGATCTTTTTCATAATAGTAATATGCAATATCAGCAAAACTATTATCTGACCCATCTTGTAAAACGGTGTACGTGCTCAGAGTGTCCTTATTTTTAGAATTTTCAAGACTTAAATCTTCACCCGAATCATAACTAAAATTAAAGGAACCGTTGTAATATCCATCAGTCATGGCGACCACATAGGCTTTTTGACATTCTCCACCTTCTTCCTGATTGGAAAAAACAGTCTCACTGGATGTACAATCTTCTATCCATTGCCATGTTTCACTAGCTGCTTCACAGGTTACCTTGGTAGTATAATCTTCATCAGTACAAATAAAATAGTCGTCTTCCAGATTGGAGCTATCAGTACACTTGCTGCCATCATAATAATAACCGACTTCATTAAGCCCTCTTCTGAGCGGAGTAGAACCACTTGGATCTATATCATACAGGCTCGACAAAAATTGTAGCATTTCAGTACTTGTGGAATTATTCACTTTAACTGGTCTGAAAACCGTACTTCTATTAATGGTATGAATTCCAATTTCAACATTTTCCATATCAACAACTGTCAAGCCAACAGCAGCTTTTGCAGTCTGCATACGCGTTCTATAAAAAGCAAACCAGTCAGCAAAATTTTGGCGCACTACATAGGCACGTTGCGTTTCATCAGTGATATAATCACCAGCCTCATCTTTCACCTCGGGTTTAATGGCAGTTGGAATATCATCACCTGTTACCTCCGTCAACTCACCATCTTGAACCTTAGCATCATTGTTCAAATCAATGAAAAGGTAATATTTCAATGAATAGGAAGTATTTGTCCGGCCAGAACCTGGAATGGTCACCAAATAAATTTCTTCCAACGCTGCTTCTGTTTTGTGGTCAAACAACCCATTATTATTGAGATCATTAAAATCAAATTTATCATCACCGTCCGCATCGTTCCAAGTATAATAATGCGCTGCTGGAATGTTAACAGTTGTGATATCGGTACTAGATTGTTCTTTAAAAGAATATGCTTTATCTCCAATCCTCACCCAGCGAGCTCCCCATGTTGAGCTTCCAGCATCATATGGATTTTGAATTACCCTTATAGTATCTGATACCAAGGTATCAGAGTCATAGTAGAAAACATCGTACCTGGCATTTGGATCTCTCTGATCATAGCTGTTGACCCAGGCATAAACATAATAATCATCTGCCTGATCTGCGGTGAGGTCTATGATATTAATAGCGGAGTCACCATTATTCTGAGTGTACCTGGCATAATTATTCCATGGAGAACTTGAATTTGAAGGATGCCAAGTTCCGCTTTCTTCATAAAAATCTTCAAAAGTCCCTCCAGCTACTCCGTCTAATACTATTCCAGGTGTACTTGTTGTTATTGTTCCTAAATCTATTTTAGACAACCCGATTGCATCTGAGAGTGTTGATGTACCAGCAGAATGAACGTCTCTTGATACTATCATTTTCTGACTAGAACCAGCCAGTTTGACTGTCATATATGTTTTATTGAGCTCATAGGTCATACCCTTCCCATTGTTTTCTTTATATGACCACGAATGCCCATCGTCGCTATCTATTGTGTTGTAACGAGGTGAATCCATATCCGCATGAACATAGCCGTCAACAAATGCACTGGCCGGGAATGCGGCATTACCACCATAACTATTCTCAGTTGTCCTTACCGTCCCTTTTTCGTTACTAGCATAGCTAGCATCTGCTGCGACTTCATCCCATTTAGGCCAAGGTGTATAGGTAGTAGTGGGATTAAAATATATTCTACTGTACTCACTAAACTGACTAGCCCAGTAGCGTCTCTCAGCACTATTGAGATAACTACCATTCACCTTAGCTTCATCAGGATGATTATCTAGATAATAATTATAATCAAATATACCGTTATACTCACGGGTCATAAATTCCCAAGCCATAGACCCTGAATCATCAAAAAGAAATATAAGCATAGGGTCTGCTGGTGTTTTAGCTACATTTGCAGGAGCATCATTTGAGCCAACCGTAAATTCCTCACAAACTAAGTTATCTCCTTCCTTCTTGGGTCCATCATAACAATCTTCATTCACATCCGTTGTAGTTGGATCATCATAAAGACCTGGCGCAACAGACGCCTTTTCGTCATCACAATCACCTTGTTTTTCAGTATAACCATCACCGTCATCATCTTTATCATCACCTTTACAAATGTCATCTTCATCAACACCTTCGTCATTCAACTCACTGCAATTCTGGTTAATACCGTCGCCACATATCTCAACTTTACCAGGATGTATATTAGGATTAGTATCATCACAATCTACTGGTCCTGTTGTAGTACAATCAGTGCCAATATCAGTTCGATACCCATCACCATCATTATCATCACAGCCTTGAATAAACTGTGGTTCAACTATTTTATCACCATCCATCTTGATGGTAACGATTTTAACAGTTCCTGATACATCCTGAGTCCAGCTCTGAAAAAACCAATCCGCATCGGGAACAGCTTCCAGGGTTACTATTTCATTTGCAGAATAGAAAAAACGGTTGGTTCCTGTAGCTTCCGTCCCTTCAGGTTCTCGAATTACGCTACCATTTTCTGTTACAATAGTCAGAATGTAGCTATCTTTATCGTATGAGCCTAAATATGTTTTATTTTCAAAAGAGTCGCTAACATTTATGTTAATGGCATCCGGTTTCAAATATCCATCTAATTCAAGAAACTGGATCACAAAAAACGAACTATCACAAGTAGTAGTATCCCCAGGAATTGAGATGGTATCACCATGCTTTCCACTTTTAATTAAGTCAGTGACTTCATCATAATTAAAAGAAGCATCCGTTTTATATGCTCTCCAGCCAGCAGAGCTAGATGAGCTTTGAATAAGAAGGTCAGCATCACTATCAACTTTGCCATCATTCACATCCATCTCAATAGTGATTGCGACATTATCAAACGAAACGTCAATAGTATGATCTTTGACAACTGAATTAAAAGTATAAGTATTACTATCCCAATTATCAGCAAGACTGCCAAAAGCACCAAGCGATGTACCATCAACAGTCACGTCAACAACACAGTTGCCGCTATCAGAAGTAAATTCGAAAGAAGCATCTGTTCCATCTTCAACAATAACATCTAATTGCCCTTCAGTTACCGTAGTGTTATCTGCGGTATATTCTATGACACCACCAGCACTGGCAGACATGATTATTTGATGATTAAAAACCACTTCAAAAGTAAAATTACCCGGAGGTGGAGTTGCTCCGCCAAAATCAAAAGTGTATTTTCTATTAAGCAGATCTGTTGGGTTGTCAATGGTTACGTAAGGTTGTGAAGTAGCTCCATCAATCAAAACAGATTTTATTTCATAATCCGCTTTAACAGTAAAAACAGCAGGGGAACCACTATCAATACCCACCGGGGTACCATTTAAAATAGTTTCTACATCCAGACTTACAGCACCACCGTCATTCCAAGAAGGGGTAACGGTATAGTCTGTATCCTGAATAACCCCAAGACCGGGGTTATCAGTAAACGTGACAATCGAAGCAAAGGCAGGAGCAGCTGCAAGTTGAACTGTAAAGTTTTCACCAGCACCTTCGTCCTCTGCATCTGCAATAATTGTTACAGTTACCGGTTGTTCATCCGCAGCATCAGAAAAAGTAATAGGCTCATCGACAAGAGCAGTAAAATCAGCGGGGGCCGTTGCCGTACCATTTATAGTATTCGCCAGCAACTGTAGGCCGTTATGATCAACTTGAATTGGTGCAGGATTTGTTAGCGTTACAGTAAAAGTCATGTCAGCAATATTTTCATGCTGAGTGACATTATCAATGCTAAACGTATATTGTTCATCAACATTGATAGTGACTTGAGCAGTATCGTCTACAACCGTAACGTTACCAGAATCAGGTTCAATCTTTATAGTGAAATCCTCAACAAACTCGACCAGATTGTCATTCGTAATAGGAATACTAATGGTGCCAGACTTTTGATCTTGTGGAATTACCAAAGTTACTGAAGGAGCAGTAAAATCACTTCCTTCTATTGCAGTTCCATCTTGGTAAGTAACTTTAAATTTAACAGAATCGCCGTCTCTTACCTCTGTATTTAACGTTACTTTTAATTTGGCATCACCAACACTTTCATCAACTGTGATATCTGCAAATGTTTCAACGATATAATCGTCATCTGTAATGGTTCCAATAGCTTCCCCGTTTTCCAGATAAACATTTGTTGAAGCACCAAACAACTCTACGGTAAATTGTTCGGCATTTTCCATTACATCATCATCGACTAAGGTTACTGAAACATTTTGAACAGCGTCTTTATCTTTATTAAACGTTAGTGTTCCTTCTGTTATTGGGGTGTAGTCACTCGTTGCTGTTGCAGTGCCTTCAACAGTCTTATATTTGATTGTCACTACTTCAGAGTCAACAGGTTGACGATCGAGTTCAACCCTGAAAACAAGTGAACCGGAATCTTCGCTTGCACTTTCATCACTTACAAAATTAGCAGTAAATTCATGATCATTGATTGTAATCGTTGCGGAATCGTCTGAGAAATATGCTAATGGGCCTGAGCTATCTGTTGGAACAGTAACTAAACCACTAAGATCGACAGTAAAGGCTTCGGCACCTGTTTGTTCGCCATCATTATTAATCGTCACTTTAATTTCAGATGGACTGTTATCAGTGAGTTCTAAAGTATCTGAGATATCGTCATAATCATCTCCCGCTACAGCGACCCCATCGTTTGCATCATATTGAACAGTAACTTTATGTCCAGACTCTACGGTAGGTTCTACAACTCTTACATTAAGAGTCGCTTCACCATCATCAGCATCAACTTCGACATCACCTGTAATTGCTACTTTATATTTATCATCAACCTTAATTGTAACATCAACTACCTGCTCTGCCGTTGAAATATTGCTAGAAGCAGAGGAAATTTTCACTTCAAATGTTTCATCGGGTTCCACTAAGGTATCATTTATAATAGGTATGGAAACGGTACCGGAAGACATTCCTTTTAAAATTGTAAGTGTACCAGAAGGAGCGCTATAGTCCTTGCCAGCCTCAGTAGTTCCATCCTCAACAACAACGTTAAAAAACACTTCATTATCATCTGCTGCCGGAGCATCTAAGTTAATAGTAATTTCTAAAGTGCCAACATCCTCATTAACGTCAACCGCGCTAGTTGTAGGGCTGAAGGTATAATCATCATCAATAATTGTTCCTGTTACACTTGATCCGTTTAATACTGCACTAGTTGAAGGGTTACTTAAAATTAATGTAATTGTTTCATCCGGCTCTACATCTGTATCATCTATTAAGCTAATACTTACTTTCTGGGTTTTCCCGGTTACAGAAGTAAAGGTAAGTGTATCTGATGGTATAGAAGAATAATCAACGTCTTCAGTGGCAGTTCCTGCTGAAATAGCATACTCGACGGAAACACTTTCACTTCCGACAGGGTCTCTATCAAGTGATATTTCAAATTCTATTACCAAAGCATCTTCAAGGGCTGACGTTTCAACTGGGGTAATAGTAAAATTATGATCTTTGATGGTAATACTAGAGGTGTCATCTACTGCTTCAGCATAACCAGGAATCGGGCCAGCACCAAAATCAACCTGAAAACCATCTACTTTTAGGTCAAACGTTTTATCTCCACTTCTCGTACGACCAGAAATAAGGGCTATGGAAACAGGTTTAGCATTATTATCAGGTAGACTAAGACTACCAGAAATATTATTGTAATCCGTTCCAGCAAAGGCTGTTCCATCAATGCTATTATAATTCAAAACAACTTGATGACCAGCCTGAACAGAAGTTGAGCCATCTACATTAATATCGACTTCAGCAGGTGAATCATCTACATCGAGTGAAAAATCGCTAGAAAGTACAATTTTATATTTATCTTCACTGGTAATAGTTACGGTAGCAGTTTGAGGAGCATTCGTAACAGTTGCAGAAGTTGCGGCTTCGGAAAGAGTGACTTCAAATGATTCTGGAAGCTCAACCAAGGTATCATTGATAATAGGAATAACGACCTCTCCAGATTGAACACCTTCTAGAATTTGAAGAGTAGTTGGCACAACACCGTAATCTGCAATACTGCCGGGAGAAACTGGAGCAGCAGAGATATCAAAAACAACCGTATCTCCCGATGCCACCAATTGATCCAGCATAACTGTCAGAGTAACAGTTCCGTTCTCTTCATTCACGCCTTCATCGTTGAAGGCGGTCACGGAATATTCAGCAGCATAAACACTACTTAACATCATGAACAATGTCGTAAAAAGAAACGTTGCAAATAAACGGGTTCCGAGTCTCATGGTATTCCTCCGGCCAGCAGTACCGTAGTTTCTATCTATTTATAATTGTTATTAATTTGAGTATACAACACGTTTATAACCTACTAGGAGCATCATTCTCCCATGATAGCTCTTTCCAACCCCTGACTTAACGTCATACATCCCATAAACATCATAACAGTTTTCTCTTCTCGTAGGATCTGTAAGGCTACTGTTGGAACACTGACCTAAATCAGTACTTGCATACCACACCCTATCACCAGCGGTTGTACCATCAGTGGCATATCCACCAGGAGTAATGTTAGTAGCACCTGCGTTTAACGAAGTATTAGTAGGTATGATCAGCCCTGAAGGCCACTGGGCTGATTGAGTTAAATCGAGCCCACCTTGTTCAAGCTTCAACCAACCAGGGTACGCAGTTGAATCGAGTAAAGTTGCATCATCCAAATCAGAAATAGCTGTTGCACCTTCAAGGGCAACAGCCTCAACGGAATAAAAATTACTTAAAAATATTTGAGAATTCTTTGCTATTCTTGTTTCTGTATTACGTACAGATATAGCTGCCGAACCAATAATTGTTAAAACGACCATAATAAGCATAGCTGTTACCAATACAGCACCTTTTTCATTAACAAGGGTATCTCTATGCACCGACATGCTTTTCTTCTCCATTGAGAGTTCCACAAAATCACCTATTACTGTTAGGTCCTGTATTACGCAAATCAACCCAAGTGGTATAAGTCCTTGACTGCATACCGGCCCTCCCAGCGGGAATTTGCGCTGACAATGTTATAACGGCTGCTCGAATATCATTTAAAAAGGTTGTCGACAGATTGCTTATATCACGATAATCAAACTCTAGGGAAGTAACCTGTATATTTGTATCCCCTATAAGAGTTTCCGTATCGGCAGCCCCTGTCCCTTCGCCACATATTAACTGAACGGACTGATCTGCTGCAGAATATCGATAAGAAATATTTTCACAATCAGGATAAGCTGGGGCAGGATCAAGCACTCCGTCTTCATCCCAATCAATTAAAAACTGTAATCTGGTTGCGGAGGCATTCTTCACAAAAAAATCTCCGGATCTCATTGGATCGTACCCTGCCATTCTAATATCTCGAGCCATTACTTCTAAAGCAGCTCTCATCTCTTGCTGTAACTCAGCTCTTACGTTCTCTCTCGTATAAACATTTAACGATCTTGCAAAAAAAACGACTATAGCCGTCAGCACTACTCCTCCTACAGCGATTGCAATCATTAACTCCACTAGGGTGAACCCCTGAGATTTTAATAGTTTCATATACCATTCCCCATAGTTAATGACTTCACTGTTACAGGATGGGCTCCTTTTCGTCCTGGCTGACTAACAGTAACTGTAATAAAACGGGAGGAATTACTGCCAAGAGGATTAGTAATACTAATATCTATATCATAAGGCCCGGGGTCGACCAGGTTAGGAACATTGTCATTAATCGTCACGGGGTCACTTCCGTTTTTCTTTTGTTCTAAAACCCATTGAGCTAACAGTAATTCTTGACTAACTATATTCCCTCTAGCATTACCAGCTACAACATTAAGCTGCATAGCTACTGTACCTAAAATACCTATACTAAAAATAGCCAAAGCAATAATAACTTCTAATAAAGTAAAACCTGATTGCAAATTGGATGTACCTTTATCAAATTCCATAAAATCCTCCTACCCTAGCCTAGCAAGATGTGGTCCATATCAAAAAAAACAACACGAAAGAAAAAAACCTTTTCTTATCAGTTAAATAAAAGAACATGCAAACAAACACTGCACAAGTACTCACGACTCAACTATAAAAAAACTTTACAATTCACGACGGCAATGTATTTTTTTTTTACAATACAAAACCTAATTACTCGACACACCATAATCTTTAATCTTATTTAGTAGTGAGGGATAACTAATTTCCAACAAATTAGCAGCCTTAGTTTTATTGTTACCCGTCACTTGAAGTGCTCGAGATATAAGTTTCTTTTCCATTATTTTTTGTGCCTTTTTAATTGAAAACCCTCCCAGAAAATCATCGATTCGCCTTTCATGATTACTATTCCCAAATTCTGGTGGTAAATTTTCCGGTAAAATGATTTCTTTTTCTGCTAAAATGACACCACGTTCAATTATATTTTCAAGTTGCCTCACATTGCCAGGCCAATCATATTTCATCAAAATAGTCATAGCAGAAGGAGCAACGCCTAAGACAGAACATCCAAAACGAGTTGAATATCTTTCAATGAAAAACTGGATCAATAGGGGAATATCACCATCTCTTTCACGAAGTGGAGGTAAATTAACATTCAACACATTCAACCGATATAAAAGATCTTGTCGAAATCGCCCCTGCCGAACTTCTTCATCTAAATTTTTTGCAGTTGCAGCCAGAATCCTCACATTTACCTTCAAAGTACCAGTAGCACCTACTGCTTTAACCTCGCCTTCCTGTAAAACACGGAGTAATTTCACTTGAAGTGAGAGAGGTAACTCTCCGATCTCATCCAAGAACAGCGTCCCCTCGTCGGCTTCCTGAAAAACTCCTTTTTTACTTTGATCCGCGCCGGTAAATGCACCCTTAACATAACCAAACAATTCACTTTCAATTAAACCTTCAGGAAATGCCCCGCAGTTAACAGCTACAATTTTATTACCCGATCGATCACTGGCCTTATGAATGCCTTTAGCAACAAGCTCTTTACCTGTTCCACTTTCACCGGTAATTAAAACCGTAGTATTATAAGGAGCTACTTTGGCAGCTAACCTGAAGACCGCCTGCATTTGTTGACTTTTGCCAATCATTTCACCAAAATGAAATTGTCCCTGAAGAGAGGCGATAGTTAAGCGAAGTTCTTTATTGTCACGACGAAGTGTTTCACGCTCTATCGCTTTTTTT
>JAAELB010000977.1 GCA_024227155.1 Desulfobulbaceae bacterium | reverse complement strand
GCTTCCAGATGAAATGCTCCCAGGTTTATGAAAACATTGTTGAATACTGGATATTCTGTCTCCTGAATACGCATAGCTATCTTGGCAATGGCTTTCTTCCCTAACATTATCTGCAATTTGTAATGTTTGCTGGACCACATCCAACCTGGTAGGAGGTAATTCAATGTTCTCAAGATATCCAATTGATTGTACAGGAAGAGGATCACATATCAACTTTGAGTTCCAACCTTTCCACATAGGTGTTGGGTGTTGAAGAATGCAGATGAACTAATACATCCATCTGTCTTGATCTTTTATATGTTTCAGGTGTTACAGCATCATAGGAGTTGAATTGAAACTTCTTTGCTAATGGTATTTTCCTGTATGGTTTAAGGGGTTCTTGATGTCCAGCATATGAATGGCTCCGTTTTACAGGTGGTTCCTCTTAATCGATTCTTTCTTTTGCAGAAAGTTCTAATGGTGTTTCTCCTAGTTTCCTGTTTTGCACCACTATTCCCTTTGTGTCATGAACTTCTTGCTCTCCTCTACCTGATAGGGTGCCTGTTATCTCATCATAGTTGTCAAAGACCTGTAGAAGACCCATTTTCACAAAATAAACCATCATGTGTTGCTCACCTCTTTTGAGATATTTTTTCAGCTATCTCTGTGATAATTTCTTTTTCAGAAGAAGTTGATATGGAGTGCCCAAACTTGTGCAAAATATGACAAACTTTTTCACTTCCAGTGAGGCTCTTAATGTCAACTCCCATGCAAAGCTGCTTAGCTGGCTTGACATGGCCATTTGTAACATTATACATAGCATCATATGCCATTGAATTTACTAATCGGACATCCCTTTCACTTGGACTTGCAGGATTATCACTTATCAGGGTCAAAAAGAATTGATATACTTTACCAGGGATTGGTGCTTGGCCATTCTTGAAGTGTGTGGAACTTAATGAATTGGGGAGAGGGGTACAATTTGCTTTCACTTCAAGAAG
>JAAELB010000976.1 GCA_024227155.1 Desulfobulbaceae bacterium | reverse complement strand
CACAGGTCGCGGTTTTCTCATGTCTGTGGCTCATATCAATGATACTCTGCCGGCACGGACGTGCGAGAAACCCGAGAAGCAAGGAGAGCGCGCAATGTGCTTCGGAATCACGAAGACCATCCCCGCCAGGGACGGGCAGGACGCCGTCGATTCACTCTACGACGGAACTCTGTCGGAGTACGAGTTCCACATGGCGGGGACCCCTTCGAAGCTGAAGGTGGGCGACTACGTCTACACGATATTCAGGAAAACAAGAATATTGTATATCGCATGTTTAATGACTTTCCAGTGTTCTGATTGGTCAATTACATCAAGACATTGGATGGGTCTCCCTCACAGGATGGGTCTCCCCCATCAGAGGGAAACCCATCGTGATGGGTCTCCCCCGATTGTTTACAATAAACACATGGTGATGCCAGGCATATATATATTGATCAACCTCTTTGAATTTACTGCTTTTCTGTTCAAAAATGTCTAATAAATATGTTGCTTTATTATCAAAAAGGGACTTAAATGAATGCTTACTTATATAATATAACAGTAAAGTACTTAAATAGAACAGTAATTCAAATATGAACATAATGTTCCCACAACATT
>JAAELB010000975.1 GCA_024227155.1 Desulfobulbaceae bacterium | reverse complement strand
CAAAAAAATTCCGGTACTGAGGGGTCGGGGGACTATATATTGCAACAGTTGGGCTATATGCCCCATGACGATTTCCAGATTGCCGCCATTGACTACGCGTCCAATGCATATGCAATTAAAAACGGTTTCATTGATGGCATGAATATTCCTGGAGGCCCCCCGATCAGTGGAGTCAGCCAGGCATTCAAAGCTTTAGGAAAAGACATCACACTCCTGAATTTCACCGACAAGCAGCTACGGAGTGTAAACAAAGCCTACCCTCTCTGGAGCCGCTTTATTATTACTGCGGGCACTTATCCAGGCCAGGAACAGGAGATCTCAACAATAGCACAACCGAATTTCATGGCTGTCCGAAGCGATATAGATGACGAGACGGTCTATCTTATAGTCAAAACCATCTACCAGAACCTCCCTTTCTTGCACATTATCCATTCTGCCACCGAGGCAATGGCCCTTGAAATGGCTATCGACGGTTTACCCGTCCCTCTCCATCCAGGCGCGGCCCGTTTTTACAGGGAACAGGGAATTGAGATACCTGACCATCTCATTGTTAAGTAAAGGTAACTATTCAGCAGCACAACGGGGGCTCCGGCCTTTATTTGAAAAGTAACATGGATCCCCGATAAATACACTCGGGGATGACGGTTCTTTCGCACTTGCAGGTACCGTCATTCCCGCATGCTTTTAGCGGGAATCCAGAAAGTTTGTTACTTAGAAGCAGCAAACTCTCCACCGTTGTAAGTTGTTTTTCAGTGATTCTTCTGCTTCAGACAGTTTTTGCAAATCCCCTCCACCCGAACGTCCATCTTTATAATCTCTCCGGGAAATGTCCTTTTAAGAACATCCGCATCAATATTGATCGCCTTTGCCTGAAGACAGTCTACATGTCCACACTCGATGCAGTAAAAATGGGGATGGGCAGCGTGGTTTTCGTTGGGAGCAAGCCCATAATAGGCCGCCCTGCTGCCAATCCTTAACCGCTCAACAAGATCGTTCTCCACCAGGAGATCGAGGATTCTATACACTGTGACCCGGTTAATTGACTGGACACGATGAACAATTTTAAAAACATCCGCTGCCGTCAGCGGATAATTATTACTGCCAATGGCCTCCAGTATCTGAATGCGATTGGCTGTTGCATCAATTCCAGCCTGTTCCAGGAGTTTTTGATAATTGCAGTTCTGACACATGAGCCTTATACCGCTATGGTAAATTAATATAAAAACCTCCCCTTAGAGGCTGCTACTGATATAATATTGCACCTTTTTTCATGAGCAACACTTTATCCACCCCAAGGGATATGAAGAATACGATTCCTGCAAGAAAAATAATAGCTGCTCCTGAGGTCAGATCAAAGGTGTAGGATAACCAGAGCCCTCCTGAAGTAAAAGCCACACCTAACAGACAGGAGCGCACCATCATCCCGACCAGAGATTTACTATATTTTTCTGCAATATATGGTGGAATTGTGAGCAAAGCAATTACCAGAATAAGGCCTACTACCTGAACCACGATCACCACAGTAACGGCCACACTCCCCACCAGCAGAAAGTACAAACGCTTCACCGGAACGCCCCGTATCTGGGCAAACTCTTCATCATAGGACATGGCAAGCAGGTCCTGAAAAAAATAGCCTATACCAATAAGAATAAAAAATCCGATCACAGCCATTGTTATCAGATCAGATTGTGGCACGCTGAGAATCGAACCAAAGAGATAACTCATCAGGTCAACATTATACCCGGGTGTCATATCGAGTAGCAGGATGCCGCAGGCCATGCCCATTGCCCACATCACCCCAACTATGGTATCAGACCGATGTTTAGATTTAAGTGAGACCCCTGCCATTATCATCGCGGAAAACAGGGCAAAACCAATGGCTCCAACCATGTATGGCCAACCAAAATAAAAGGCCAGACCAATGCCTCCGTAAGCACTGTGGGCAATCCCCCCCGAGAGGAAAACGAGTCGGTTAACGACAATAAGCGTACCGATGATGCCACAAATAATACTGGTAAGGAGTCCGGCGGCCAAAGCATTGCGCATAAACTCAAACTCTAAAATCTCAAACATGCGGTCTAATCTCCGACTGAACTTTGATTGGTATCTTTCGCATAACATGCTCCACAGGGCAAACTTCTTCGACGGAACATGAGTAGAAGGCATCCATTAACTCTCCTGTAGTACCAACACTCTTGTGGTAATGGAGGCGTTTATTGACACATGCTATAGACTTTGCATAGGATGCCACAACCAGCAGGTCGTGACTTACCACCAGGATAGTAAGATCTTTATTGAGTATTTTCAGCAGTTCAAAAAATTCGGTCTGTCCTTTTGTGTCAAGGCTTGCGGTCGGTTCATCCAGCACAAGTAAATCCGGATTTGTCACAAGTGCCCGTGCAATAAGCACACGCTGGCGCTGACCAGCCGAAAGATCTGTTATTTTCCGTTTTGCCAGGTTTGCCATCCCGAGCTTACCAAGGACCTCAAACGCCTCTTTTCGATCCTGCTTTTTATTGCCAAAACGGAACCGTTTCTTCGGGTCATATTTGCCCATTAAAACCACATCTATTGCACTGGCAGGAAAACTGAGGTTATGATTTATATATTGAGGCACATAACCGATCACCGCTCCATTCTCCCCTGGCTTTTTGCCATTAACCAGAACCGTTCCCCTTCGGGGAGTAAGCAACCCCAGGATAATTTTCACAAGGGTCGTTTTACCACCTCCATTAGGACCGATTATTGTTACAAAATCCCCGGTGTTGACGGTGAATTGAATGTCTCGAAGCACTTCCTGGCCATTGTAGTGATAATAAAGACCTTCAATCTCAACAATCGGTTCTCCTGGATCACCAAAAACAGTTGAAAGATTAGCGTCGCTCATGAACCCTCCCCCCTATCGCCCAGCTGTTTTGATTTTTTTTGCCACAGCCCGTAAGTTACCAAACCAATCCTCGGCCAGTGGGTCGGCGACAATAACCTGCCCATCAATTTCCCTTGCAATAACTTTTGCACTCTTTTTCGAAAACTGGGGTTGGGCGAAAATCACATGTATATTATTTTCCCGTGCATGTTGAATAAGCTCTCCCAACTGGGACGGTTTCGGATTTTTTCCTTCAAGTTCAATTGGCTTCTGACTGAGATCATAGGCATCTGCAAAATAACCCCAGGAAGGATGAAACACCATAAACTGCATGCCCTCACGCCCCTTGAAAACTTTTCGCAACTCATCATCCAACAACTCTATTTGTTCGATAAATGATTTATAGTTTACTTCCAACTGCTGCTGATGCTCGGGCAGAATAGTTTTCAGGGATTCAAAAAGAACCAGAGCCTGTTTTTTCACAAGCCCCGGTGCGAGCCATATATGGGGATCCGGTATACCATGCTGTTTCTCGACATGGGAATCATGTATAGAGTCACCATCATGGTGATGTTCTGCCATACTGATTTTATCGACATCCCGATCGGTGTGCACCACCAGCATCTGTGGATTAACAGCACTGATTTTTTTAAGCCATGTATTCTCAAAAGGGACACCGATGGCATAATAGACAAGGCTTGCAGAAAGTTTTGCCATCTGTGAGGGTTT
>JAAELB010000974.1 GCA_024227155.1 Desulfobulbaceae bacterium | reverse complement strand
TTTCATACTTTTCCATACTTTTTCATACTGTTTCATACTTTTTCATACTCTTTCATACTTTTTCAAACTCTTTCATACTTTTCCTACTGTTTCATACTTTTTCATACCCTTTCATACTTTTTCATACTTTTTCATACTTTTCCATACTTTTTCATACTCTTTCATACTTTTCATACTCTTTCATACTTTTTCATACTCTTTCATACTTTTCCATACTCTTTCATACTTTTTCATACTCTTTCAAACTTTTTCATACTCTTTCATACTTTTTCATACTCTTTCATACTCTTTCATACACTTTCTGCTCCTACCACTAGTCATCCAATAACACACCACCTCCAACTGTCAAATGGTCAGAATACCCTTAGTAGCTAGATTGCTGCAGACTCGATGCCATCTAATGCTATGGTCACACTGGGTCCTGACACATTCAAGATACTTTGGCGACATATTTGGCGACATTTCTTACGACACCTTAATTCACTTTCAAGACATATTGGCAACAGTTTCAAGACATATTGGCGACATTGCGATATTCATTCTACGACATATTCGCAACATTTTCGCGACACCTTAATTCACA
>JAAELB010000973.1 GCA_024227155.1 Desulfobulbaceae bacterium | reverse complement strand
TTTTTTCTTTCTGGCTCTCTTTCAAAAAGCGATTACTTATCACCTCGACAAAGTCGGCGGCCAATGTCTTTAGCCGTTCTTTCAATTTTTTTTGTCTGTACAACCCGTTACTCGATAGATTCAGGGTAAAAAACTGTCGACTCGGCCCTATTCCATGCAATTTTTAACAGACGTATCCATTGAAGGTCTCTGGAATTGAAAATTCTAAAACCGGCTCTTCATATCCCGGCCAGCCATCGTCGACTGGTTCATAATGGTTCTTCTGTCGGGGTGGAGCAGAGGCTACACCCAACTTACTTTTGCCTGGTCAATGAGGAAAACCGCGAATATCATTTCCGGGCCACAGCTTCAGATGGCTGAGAATTCTGCGGATCACCTTCCGTTAGACAATAAACTGAGAATCTTCATCTCTGCCGCGCAGTGCGGGCGGATCAAGGGCTCCACTTCCCACACCTTTTTTTATGCACTCCCGCCAGAGAGGAGGAGGGATCCTCCTGGGTCGGTAGCCTTCCACATCGATCATCGTCAGCTTCCAATTATGTAACAGGTAATTAAGTATGGTGTCCCCCCAAATTTTTGGTGTCCCCCAAATTTTGTTTTCCTGTCCCCCGAGTTTTACTCCCGAAAGTTGCCCACGAATATTTC
>JAAELB010000972.1 GCA_024227155.1 Desulfobulbaceae bacterium | reverse complement strand
GAATGTATTGTTCGGACCTTGGCACGAATCAGGGATATTGTTGTAAGATATCAGGAAGGTCCCTGATAAATTGACTTTATATGTGTTTGTGTATCTATTTAGTCTGACAAAGTACTGACAAAAGAAATGAAGCAACCATATCAAAATATTTTAGTAGAAGAAATACATATTAGATTAGATATCCGTATGAAACATTCTTACATGCCAAACAAAATAGCCCCTATCGGACGCATGAAAACCAAGAAATAGTCTTCATCCGCCTATTAATCGCTTGTGGACTAAGCCAATCGGTCTTTCGGTACCGTTTGGCTTTTTTCATGCTTAGTGATATCTTTTTTTCCTGCTATGAAAATGTACATATCAAATTTATATGTCGTACAGTGGCAAGTAGTCTGTAATCCAATCCTGACGTTTTGAAACTTGACAAGATCCCCAACATATCAAGTTCTATAATCTGCATGTGATATACAAACCATATCTGTAAGGGGGGGTGCCCACCGGATCCGCATTACCTCCCCTACTCGTTTATGGAACCTATTCGCTCAACACCCAAGGTCAAAAAGTCAACGCAACGGGATGCAACCCCCATAGAACGGGATAGAACGCCCAGGATGAATAAAAATGAATCTATAGGTACTGAACGTAATAAAATCCCCAGGGGAGAATGAAACAAGATGCAACTATAGGGATTTAACGCGACTTAACTATAGAACCGGACAAGCGGGACAAAGCGGGACATATACGCGAATATTACAGGCATAGTGGACAAACCTGGACACATAGGACGCCTGTACGCAGATTTTAAAGATCACCCTTGCCAACTTCGTTCTATGCCAGCTGGGTTGCCATATAAAGCCATATTACCGGGGCAACCCTTGCCTGAAACGGCCAGGGGGCGGGGGATGGGTACCGGTTCGCGACTTCGGTTTAATGGATTCCTTATGGGCTCCACCCCGCTGCATACAAGGAAAAATCCGCTTGGCTTGAGATTAGTGGAATATATCTGTATGAATATACATTAGGTGTCTGAAACAGATATTGGCAAGTATAATATAATAAGTTCTCTCAAACAGTGGGCTCTCCAACCGGTCACATTAAGATATGTTTTTCATAGCAATTATGTAATTCATTTCACAATTT
>JAAELB010000971.1 GCA_024227155.1 Desulfobulbaceae bacterium | reverse complement strand
TGACTTAGACACAGGCACATGCTGGCAAAAACACTTCGGTTACAGTAGCTTGAGAATTTCTAAGTGCCTGTTTTCCGTGCTTACTCGTAGTTGCTGGAAGTATGTAAGCTGGTGTACTCCCGTGAGTGCATGATTTAGTAAGTCAGTGGTTTGTGAGACTTCATTCCTAAATTTCATTAAGTTGTTCCTTACATTAACTATTTCAAGATGTGAAGAGTTTAGGGACTTCCATATAAGATTCACTCTAGCACTGTGTGCAGACATCTTTTCATTTAAGCTGTCATGGTTGGTCTTCATATCTGCATTTAATTCCTTTATGATCTCGGCGTTGATGTAAATTTCTTCATGTAAGCTGTGTAATTCCGCTGAAGTCGCCATCCCAAATAAGGTATTCAGTACACTTCCACCCAGATCGAACAAACCACGCTCCTGAATTCTTTTTTGTTTTGTAAATTGTTTAATAATATTGTTCATATCTCTAACATTATCTTCTACTTGTGTGATGTATCTATTACACAAGTTTATCTCTTTTACTAATAGTTCGTATTCTCTCACACATTGCTGATGAGAAGGTGGACAGTCCTTCCTTGGTGCCGGGATCTGTCTCAATTGCAGCTTATCATACGGCAGGTACAGGGACCAGGAAATGGTATATGTCTCTGTTGCTGCAAATGCTATGTCCTGGCTTAAATATAATCCTATCCCGACGTTGCTCCTTACATCAACTTGAGGGGTAACTATTGATGATCTAATTCCTTGTCCTAAGACACACAGAATACATATTTGCATATATATCCTCTCCATTGTTGGTGTATTTATCCGCCGTCTTAATACCAAGTTATCACTAATTATCACAAACACTATGCCACTTTA
>JAAELB010000970.1 GCA_024227155.1 Desulfobulbaceae bacterium | reverse complement strand
TAAAAAATCCAAAAATAGAATTCTCGCAGTTGGTCTCGAAGCTAAAAAAATGCTTGGAAGAACCCCTGGTAATATAGTTGCTATCCGCCCCATGAGGGATGGTGTTATTGCAGATTTTGATGTCACTGAAGCAATGCTTAAATATTTTATTAAAAAAGTGCATAATGGAAGAAGTGCGCTGGTACGTCCTCGAATCGTTATTGCTGTCCCTTCTGGAATTACCCAGGTTGAAAAAAGAGCAGTTAGAGTATCGGCAGAATCTGCAGGAGCAAGAGAGGTTTTTTTGATTGAAGAACCAATGGCTGCCGCAATTGGAGCAGAGCTTCCAATCACAGAACCTACCTGTAATATGGTGGTTGATATTGGTGGTGGGACTACAGAAGTCGCAGTAATATCCCTTGCAGGTATTGTTTATACAAGATCATTAAGAGTTGCAGGTGACAAGATGGATGAAGCCATTAGTCAGCATATAAAGAGAAAATATAATCTTCTTATAGGAGAAAGAACAGCAGAGCTTATCAAAATAGAAATTGGAAATGCATATCCTGACCCTGGAGAGCTTGAAACCATTGAAGTAAAAGGTAGAGACCTTGTTTCTGGAATCCCTAAAATTTTGGCAATTGATTCAGAAGAAGTAAGAGTTGCAATC
>JAAELB010000969.1 GCA_024227155.1 Desulfobulbaceae bacterium | reverse complement strand
GTTATGGTGGGGAGGAATTTTTTGTCCTCCTGCCTCAAACAGAACTTGAAGAGGCGGAAATTTTAGGTCAAAGAATTCTCGAAACATGCCGAAGCACACCTTTTGCGTCAGACGATATTTCCCATAATATTACAGTGAGCATTGGTGCAGCGTCTTACAAAAGCTGTCTACCACAATCTCCTGAAGAGCTTATAAAAGCTGCCGATGAAATGCTCTACAAGGCCAAGGAAAACGGTCGAAACAAGGTTTGCACCTGTAATAAATTCATCTCTGGTGGTACACCAGTCAATGAGAAGTTGCCATCAACTCTCCGAGGCTAGCGTCTTATAAAAAAATCAAAGATTTCTATATCGCTAAATGGTCGGGGCGGTAGGATTCGCTCTTTTCAGTGCCTTCTTGAGGGGTAAACTTACAACCTCCTGCTCCCAAGGCGTCTGACCCTAAAAACAGGAGTCATCGCAACCTGCCGTTATTAAAGAAAGTTAATGAATTCCCAAAAACAGCGGTTTCGTTTCCTCCTACTTATTTCGTTTAATATTGATCTATTTCGATTAGAACGTCTAAAAATTGCCTAATCGATCGTCATCAATTTTGGCTTAACTGGAACTCCACTTTATCGTTGCAAGATCAATAACCGGTTCTCCATTTTTCATTTATCACCAGTTAACACTCTCCTTATTTCTTTACCGAGAACCGACAGGGTGAACGGCTTATTGACGATATGGATACCATTGGTCAGATCTTCAGAGCTGATGGTGTCAGCAGAGTAACCTGACATGAAGATCACTTTCAGGTCGGGGGTGAGGTTCTGCAGAATCTCAAAAAGTACCCTGCCATTTAAACCAGGCATTACCAGATCAGTAATAAGCAGATCAATATGTTGTTCTCCAGCCTCGAAGAATTCCAGGCACTCCTCTGCATGTTTGCTTGTAAATACAGTATAACCTAATGTTTTGAGTGAATTTGAAACAAAGTCGAGAACTCCAGAATTATCCTCTGTAATCATTATTGTCTCTGAACCGTGCAGGTCTCCCGAGAATTCAGCTTCCAAATGGATATCTGCTAAACCTTCCTCGACAATTGGCAGATAGATTTTAAAGATCGTGCCCAATCCCTTTTCGCTGTACAACCAAATATTTCCACCGTGCTGTTTGACAATGCCATACACAGTCGCAAGCCCCAGTCCGGTGCCTTTCCCCTTTTCTTTTGTAGTGTAGAACGGCTCAAAAATATGCTGCTGGTGGATCTCGTCAATTCCATGTCCGGAATCGGATACGGTGAGCAAAAGGTACTTACCAGCCACAATTCCCGGATACTGGTCGGCAAAATTCCGGTCGACAACGGCCAGTTCAGTCTGAATGGTGAGTTTGCCGCCTTCCGGCATGGCATCTTGAGCATTTACCGTAAGGTTCAGTAGAATTTGCTCAATCTGCGATGAGTCTGCTTTTATACAACCAAGGCCGGCTTCAAATCTAGTCTCCAGGGTGATATTTTCTCTGATCGAACTCCTCAGCAGTGGCTCAATATCCCCTATGGTTTGATTTATGTCCAGCTGTCTCATATTTAGCAACTGCTTTCGACCAAAAGCTAGGAGCTGACTGTTCAGGTCTTTTGCCAAATTTGCTGCTTTGGTTATCTTCTTGAGGTAGGCATATTCCTTATCCTCCTGTGATCTACTTATCAGCATTAAATCACTATAACCAAGAATAGGAGAAAGTAGATTATTGAGGTCATGGGCCACTGCACCAACCAACTGCCCTATTGTTTCAAGCTTCTGTGACTGCCTCAGCCGCTCTTCAAGCGCCTCTTTTTCTCGTTCAGCAATTATTTTCTCAGTAATATTACGGCATACTACGGTTGCCCCTTCAAAGCCGCCTCCTTTCGCATACCGTTGCGACATCCTGGCGTTATACCAGCGAAGGCCGTCTTGGTGCTCCACGGAGTACTCAAGTTTCTGCACCTCTTGGGTTTTTCGCAACTCAGCCAAAGCCCTCAAAAAAATATTAGCAACGTCTCTGGAAAATACTTCCTCTACATTTCTACCGATAACATCCAACGGATGTTTATGACGGTTAGTCAAGGTGTGCGGCTGGTGTAATTCCTTGAAATTACCAATTTCATCAAGGACGAAAACAAGATCATCCATGGAATTCATGGTGGATCTCAACTTTTCCGCATATTCTCTCGCCTCACTGATTGACAGCATGGTGCTCAAGCCATCGGTCAGTCGACGACCTATTTCAGTAAATAGATTTGCCTCCCCTTCCCTCCATTGGCGATTATATGAGCATTGGTGCATTCCAAAAAGCCATGGTTTGCCGATTCTCGGGTGGAGGGCGAAGACAATTTGCGACTGAACGTCAAACTGGTCTAAGTAATTTCCGTATATTTGATCAAGGGCTTCTCTGTCAAGGATGACCGGCACCTCTTTTTGCAAGGCACGACCAAGAACAATATCAGCACCGGTATCCATCGGCACCTCCAGGCCAAGTTGCATAGCCCCAGGATACTCTGGTTTAGAAACTTCCATGGGGACCTTATAAGAGGGCTCACTGGGATCGCATGGAAATAATAGCCAGCATCTGTCACAGTCGAACATCATCAAAGTTTTACTGAGGACATCATGAAGCATTATCTCAATATCTTCCGACCTGCGAATAACCTGATCAATCTGCTCAAGATTTTCAAGAAAGCGAATATGAGTCAGTTGTTGTTCCTCGGCCTGTTTTCTCTGAGTGACATCCTGGCTGATGCCAAGTAATTTTTTTTCCCTTCCCCTCTCTTCCTTGAAAAGGTGTCCTGTTTTTTCTATCCACCGTACCTGGCCATCCGGCCAAATGATTCTGTGCTCAAGACAGAAATTGTCACCATTTGCGATACAATCATTAACCGAATCGATCACTAACCTGCGATCATCCGGGTGGATAAGCTTCAGATAAGCCTCATAGGTGTCGGGGTAGCAACCTACATCGAGTCCAAACATCGGCTCAAGTTGGCTTGACCAATGTAGCTCCCTGGTATCAATATCGAGTTCCCAACTGCCTATATTTCCCACATGCTGGGCCAGGGAAAAGCGCTCCTGGCTTTTTTGAAGATCGGATATTGTAAGAAATATTCCGAGTGTATCGCCAATGCGAACTGCAATTTTTTTAAAGAGTAATGCCTCGCCTTCCGTCCAGTCTCTTGAATGTGAACATTGATGCAAACCGAATTCCCAGGGTTTACCAGTTCGAGGATAGACGGCTGTCAACATATAGGCCCTAACCCCATAATTATCATCAGGGTCCCACTCTGGTTCACCGGGTAAAAGGTTGCCGTAAATTGGATCACCCTGCTCCAATACAGCGTTCATTGCCTCTGCTGTATCATTAGTCATGGGGAGATCTTGACCTGTTTCAAATGCACCAGGGTATTCCGGTTTAGTAATTTCCATGCGGACACGCCAGAATTTTGCATTTGGATCGCATGGATAGAGAAGCCAGGCACGATCACAATCAAAAATTTCAAAGACAATTTCAAGAGCCTTGCGTAACATTTCTTCAACATCAGAAACACCCATGATTGCATGATCAAGACGATCCAGTTTCTCAAGAATCAGTGTTTGCGACCGCAATTTGTCACTGATTTCCTGGAAAGATGAAGGGGTTTCTCCGCCCAATGAATTATCCTTGTCGCTCATACCTTGCAGTGATTTATATTTGAAATGGCCCGTGCTTCTCTTAATTAATCACTAAATTAAAAAAAAATGAAACAAAATATCAAATACGGATCAATCGTCCAGTCTCCTGTCATTATCGTTGAACAGTTTTTACAGTTATATAGCTACCAGCAGAACAGATTTCTGCTGTGCATGAAAAGATGCACTACGATCAATTACAACAAGTGCCCTATGATGATGGCCGGAGTCTGCGCTTACCTGGCCAGGTTATGAAGAACCAAGTATAGAAGTTTAATAAAAGGAATAGCCTGCGAAAGGGGCAGTTCATTTACAATATCGTTCGAAGAGCATTTTTCTGGGTGTAATTTCAATCCTTCAAAGGTTTGTTGAAAAATCTTTAATTACATTTGACCATCTTTTAACTCAAAGACACCCCCCAGTTTCCACTTACACTACCTGCCCACAAACCGGAACGATTACCTTTTAACGGGTGAAGCCTCCAGCCTGGGATGTCCATATCTTCAATACTCATTGCAGTATGAAGGGGTTGTAATCGTTCTTGCAACCTAGGCATATGTTTTGGGTTGCTAGCTTTTGAGCTACCAGTCATGAAAAAAAGTTCCAGCCCTTTATGTTTAAAGTTCTCTATCATACCTAAGATTACAACAATTAGTCCAGTGCCTGAATGAGTGTAGCGGCCTGTATTAAGTGAGAATAAGGCTCAGGGCTTCACTGATAATACTTGCAGGTTGAAAGGAAATACATTCAGTATCAGCTTGGCGGCTGAAAGCAAGTATTTGTTGTATGAGAGCCTTTGCTCTATTGCTTGCCTCCAGTACCTTGTCTAAATCCTTGGCAACCGTTGACCCAGGTTGACTGTCATCCCTTGCCATTTCTGTATAACCCATGATTGCTCCAAGTATATTGTTAAAGTCATGGGCGATGCCACCAGCAAGTGTGCCAATCGCTTCCATCTTCTGGGCCTGCTGAAGTCTTTTTTCAAGGTTTGATTTTTCTTCTTGTGCCTGTTTTAGATAAGTTATATCTCTTGATATTCCTAACCCGAATAGATCGGAACTTTCTAAAATGCTTGGATAAGTACCTTCACGAAATTATTTTCTGCCACAAAAACGCAGAAAATAATTTCTAAGGTACTAAACACTGGCGACATTTCCATTCACATCAAATTCCGGGTCCAAGCTTAACTTACGGTTCTGATCAACATCATGATCAGAACTGTGGTAATGGCAAGTATTAGACCTACCCCTGAAAGTTTCCATAGTGCACCGATACTCCCTTTTTTTAGTGCATGGTCAAGAGAATTGGCATCGTTCATCATCTCTTTGTATATCTCATCAGCATCCGACTCAACAATCTTCTCAGCATGCTGTTAACTGCATCGCGGCCGACATCAACCACTACTTCAGCGACCACCATGCCCGATAGTACTTCTGCCAAAGTGGTTGCAGCGGCAACGGCTTTTTCCAACTCTGTACCGACCTGATAGGCTTTTGCGGTGGCATTTGTTGAAATTCGTTCCATTGTTGCCTGCAGTGCTTTTTCCCTCATGACATCTGCAAAATCCGATGCTGCCTCGGTAGACGAGTTTACTGTGAAATCGATTGTGTCTTTGATACTTTGATAGGAATAGATAACAATAAAAAAAGTAGCAACTATCAGGCAAAGTGCCAGATAGTTGCGATGTCGCAGTATCTTTGAGAATATAGTGGAGTAAGGGGATATGATTTGCGGCTTAGGCATTGTCATTTATGTTCCTGCCGGAAGAAATTGAAATGTGATCAGCCTTTCCACCAGCGGTGGGGTTTAATGTTAATTGGAATTGTTTGCTCAGAAATTTCTCTGGCGATTGAGTAAAGCTGACGTTAAACCAAACGTACCTGCAATTTTATAAAATTCTCTTCTTGTGACCCAAATACCGTGTCGCCTTTCTCCAGTTGCTGACTCAATATTTTTGTTTCTGTTCATGGTTAGCTATTTTTCTTTTGGTTGATTATGGAAGAATTTAAGATATTTTCTCAGGCCTTGGTTTACTCTGATATAGGTCAATGTGTATTAGGACTGACGGCAGACTTTTTCTGGTCAACAATTCTGTTGTAGCTTCCGTCAATATGCATTTCATTAATCGCTTTTGTCAGCCCGGGGATTAATATCTCATGCTTTTTATGCAGGTAAACAAAGAAGTTAAGCTTTGCCAACGGAGGTTCTGAGACGATTATCTCGGTAATGTTCAATTTTCTGGCCATTTCCGTACCAAATCCCAGCTCACAAACAACCACCTCAACCATATTGGTCTTTAAAAGATTAAAGAGAGATTCCAGGTCGTTCGCTCTGGTTAGTGACCGTGTGCCTACCACCATCTTCTCCGATATTTTGTGACCTTTAATAATTGCAACATTATGTGGTATTAAATCATTCCACTCGGTCAACTTGAATTCAGGATTTTTTGAAAAAGCTACTAAGTTCGTCATTAGTGCTATGGCAGGAACCTGAAGCAGATTAGGATACAATTTGCTCAGCCCGCCAATTCGTACGGCATCTCCATCCGCTTTTCCCTTATTGGCATTAACAAGCGCCTCTTCCGGGTCAAGATGCCTGAGAACCACATCGACATCAATACGACTAAAAGCCTCTGTCATTAACAAATCGAGTGTTCCTGTTTGATCCGGATAGTGATAGGGAGGATGCGCTGGCGTGTTTAAAACGAGATGTTGCCGGCATCGAGTGGACTTATGAAAGTGAAAAAAAGTATGAAGTATGCTGCCAGAAGCTTGATTTTAGACACAATATCATCCTTGAACCAGATATTTAGCGGGTGGCAAAAAATTACTCTGTGGCACAACCTTCATGATAGCAAAACAGAGATACAAAGTCCAAAAGGAATACTAGGAGCCTGTCCAAAAAACTTTAACGATAAACGATACCTGTTGAGATATCCGAAACGATTGCTGGAGTTACTCAAAGTATTCTTGACTTGATTGATGCCTGGTTCCTGTGCCTGATGATTATAATGGATATATCAGACCTCAAGGGATCGCTTATGATATAGGAGCTTTCCAAGGTGATAAGTAATCCACTCCAAAGGCCGCCTAACCGCCCCTAACCGTCCTTTCAGCTATTGTTAGGCACACATCTTTTGTAGCAACAGATTCAAGGCGATAAGGTGATAAGAGTGGCAGATTTGTTTCTAAGTGTAACCAATTTGTCAATTTCTGCTGAATGTGGCATAATTATGATAAGTTCACTAATTTAAGAAACTTATTTAGTTCTGAAAGTAGAGTTGTACATCTGTACAGTACAGACAGAAACAAACTACATTAATGGCTGTTAAATAAATCCCAAAAAGGTCGGAATACTTATGAAGCCAGTACTATTTTGTATCGCTGTTGTTTGCTTGGCTATCGTCAGTTCCGTTCAGCTTGAAGCAGCAGAAGAATATATGACAGTCAGGGAGTTCAATAAGATAAATCCTGAGCAGATTGGGCGTGCTAAGGAATTTGCTGCCATAGTACAGGAAAAAGGACAATCGATTGATTCGAAAATTCAGCAGCATCCCGTACGAATCGCTTTTATTTACCCAGGGAACCAAGTGTCTGATTACTGGCGACGGAGTATTAGATCTTTTAAGAGTCGGATGGACGAAATCGGTGTCCAGTACGAACTGTTTGAATATTTTTCCAAACCGGCTGTAGACTACCGTGTACAGGAAAAACAGATGAAAGAAGCCCTAAAAAAAGACCCGGATTATCTGGTATTTACTCTTGATGCGGTAAAGCATAAGAGAATCATTGGGCGAATCATCACCAAGGGGCGACCGAAGTTAATTTTGCAGAACATAACTACGCCCCTGCGTTCCTGGCAGGGTAAACAACCTTTCCTGTATGATGGTTTTGATCACGCAACAGGGTCTGAACTCCTTGCTGACTACTACATTAATCGTACCAAGGGGCAAGGAAGTTACGCTGTACTTTTTCACTCACAGGGGTATGTAAGCACCATGCGTGGTGATACATTTATCGAACATATGGAAAAACATTCCAGTCTGACACTGGAGGCGTCGTATTATACTGATAATGATCGTGAGAAAGCAAGACTCAATACCTTGGAAATTATTAACGAAACTCCTGATATTCAATTCATCTACGCCTGCTCAACGGATGTAGCCCTAGGTGCTATTGATGCACTCCGGCAATCAGGGGAGCTGGGAAAGATCATGATTAACGGTTGGGGAGGTGGAAGCAATGAGTTGGCAGCTATATCAAAAGGTGAGATGGATATTACTGTCATGCGAATGAATGATGACAATGGTGTCGCTATGGCAGAAGCAATTCGGCTAGATATCGAGGGAAAAGAAAATAAGATACCCACCGTTTTTTCAGGTGAATTCGTTTTAGTGGAAAAAGGGATAGACCAAAACATACTGACTGGACATAAAAAAAGGGCGTTCCGTTATTCAGACGAATAACTTGCCTTTCTACAAGCTATCAAACGTAGCAGAATTTTAATTTTTTTTGAGGGCTGTATGTCTGGACAGAAACCCAAAAGAATCACTTTACTTCTCCCTCTCTACCTGCTTGTGTCAATCGTCGGATTTTCCATTGTCATACTGGGTTGGACGTACCAGACATCAATCCAGGCGATAAACCTGGAACTGGAAAGCTCTTTCGATCAGAAACATACATTTGCTGAAACAATCATGGAGCAGCAGCTAGAATTTGTTATAAATTCCCTTCAAGATATACAACTGAACGAAAAATTTTTAACAAAGGTTTCACAAAAAAATAAAAAGGGAACTGAGGATGAGTTACTAAGCATTCTTGACTCAAACCCTGATGGACAATTGGACATTTTATTTGTCGGGTTGCAGAAAGGTAAAATTTTTGTGGATGTCAGTTCCCCATTTTTTGATACTGAATCTATACTTCCTGAAATCTTCAAGAAAAAGACATCTCTTCTCACTGCTGGGCATATTTTACGTATAAAAAATGAATCTGTTGACCTAACCATGATGCTCAGGGCTGTCCCGATTCTCCAAAAAAAAACAGGCAGAGTTCTCGGTATGCTATTTGGCGGTATTGTGTTAAACGACAATCTTTATATTCTGGAGTCCATAAAAAGAAAAACCAAATCAACGCTGGTTGTTTTCTTTGAGAACAATGACCTGATCGGCTCAACTGATTTACTAGAATCCCAGGCAACTCAAACTATCCAACGATCAATACATGATCATAAAAAATCTCTAGTACATTCCAGTGATGGTATGCTGGCAAGATTTAAAAACATGTCTCTTTCAGGAGAACCGACTTCACTGGGGATTGTTACTGCCATCACGGATCAAGCTCTCACTGACTTGCAGCATTCCTATCTGAAAAAGGGAAGCATATTAATGGTTTTCTCACTCATTTATATACTTTTTACTATTCTGATAATTAGAAAACTGACCTTCCCGTCTCTAAGTAAATTGATACAGTACTCAACTGATGTTTCTACCGGATCCTTACAGGCGAGATATTCATCCGGTGGCATTGTTGAGTTCAACCAACTGGGCGAGATGATAGAACAGATGGTGATTAAAATACAGATTGAAATTGAAGAACGGAGGCTCGCCGAATCTGAAAGGGCACGACTTACAACTATCCTTGAGACCACCAGCGATTTGGTTTCCATGGCAACACCTGATGCTCAAATCATTTATTTGAATAGTGCCGGCAGGGCAATGATTGGACTTAAAGATGATAAGGATAGTTCCTCATTAAAGATCGCAAATATTCATCCCGATTGGGCTTTGCAATTGCTTGATGCAGAAGGGATACCTCAGGCTATAGACAACGGCCTGTGGGAAGGTGAAACCGCAATTATGGGGTCCAACGGTCATGAAATTCCGGTTTCTCAGGTAATAATGTCTCACACATCACCGGATGGAGAATTTGAATATCTGTCTACCATCATGCGAGATATGACTGAACGAAACCATGCCGAAACGATTGCCAATGAGGCCCGACTGCTGGCACAGGAGATGGAACTTGCCAGGAGTATTCAGACTGGCCTACTGCCTATATCGATTAAAAATATCCATCCAGATTTTGAAATTGCTGCATCTATGATGACTGCGGATCAGGTCGGAGGAGATTATTATGACATTACCTTTGACAAGTCAGGAAACCTCTGGATCTCTATTGGAGACGTCTCAGGCCATGGTGTCAAACCCGGCTTAATCATGATGATGGCACAGACCATCTACACTGCTGTGACTTTGAGCAAAAATTGTGAAGCCAGAGATGCCGTCATAATGGTTAACACTATTCTTTTCCGTAATGTTAAAAAGCGATTGAACGAAAACTACTTCATGACCTTCAACGCTTTGAAATATTGTGGTAATGGGGAATTCGAACATGCCGGTGCACATCTGAGAATTATTATTTACCGCCGGAGGACAAATCAATGTGAACTGGTTTCCACCAAAGGAGTCTATCTCAATCTAAAAGAAGATATTTCCAAGCCTACCATTAATTCCTATTTTGAAATGGAAACTGAAGATATCATGGTTTTATACACCGATGGTCTGACTGAAGCAGCAAACAGAGAAGGTGAACTTCTTGACACTGAAGGATTAATAGCACTTGTCATAAAACATGCTCATTTGAAAACAGAAGTCATGAAGGATCGCATCATGGACGATGTGATGAAATGGTGCTATAACAAAAGAGATGATGATTTGACTTTACTAATTGTAAAGAAAAAGGGAGAATTACATGGCTGAGAATAGAATCATTGTAATCGGAGACTATATTGAACCCAGAGATTCTTCTCTGTTTGATCTCTCGAGTACCTTAAGACTTAAAGCCAAAGCCATCGATCAAAGAAAACTTTGGGAATCAAAGGACTGCTCTGCCGAATTCATGGGAGATATCTGGTCACTGTTTCTCGAACCGGAAAAAGAAGAGAAAATCAAAACCGTTTTGCATTCTATCTGTGTGGAACTAATTGAAAACTCTGCCAAATATGGCTACCAGGATTACGACTATGTAATTACAATTGATTTAGCCCTTAATACCAATCAACTCCTGGTCTATGTGAAAAATAACTGCAATCCGTCACATCTCACCGAATTGCAAAATTGCGCTCATGCGGTTCTTGATACTGACGATATTAGAAAGCTGTTCAAAAAGAAACTACATGAAGCGAAAGCAGCGAAAAAACAGGGCCATAGCAAGTCACAACTCGGATTCATTCGAATTGTGATGCAGAATGTCAAACTTGCCTGGCACATTGAAGTGGAACCTAATAACGCTACTATAACAACCCTGGCAGTAATTTCATTGTTAAACCACGGTGCCTGATATGAATATCGAAGACAAAAATTATTCAATTAATTTTGATGGCAGAGGGGTTATCTCCATGTCTGGTAAACTTGCTGCGATGACCGAAGATTATGAAAAAATAGAAGACTTTTTTGAAAAGGTACTCAATGAAGTAATTGTAACAAAAACTCTAGAACTCATTCTTGATATAAGAGAATTAACATTTCTCAACAGTTCTGGAATTAAAACGCTTTGCGTCTCTCTGGTGATGGATGCTGATGAGGTGGAGGGACTACACATGAAGATCCAATGTAACGATTCACTAACCTGGCAGGTTGAAACTATACCAACATTTGAAGACCTGATGGATGATTTAGAAATTGTATTTGAACCCCCTTCCTAAACCAGATTATTCTCCAATGATGATAACAACTAAAGCTGATGACTAACAAAGATCAGGAGCTAAAAAGACTACACAAGAAGATACGAAAACTTGAAGCAGCTCTGGAGATAGTTACAATTCATTCCGGAAAGACTGAGGCGTTGATTCGAAAACAGTTTGAAGTCGTCTCTGAAACAATTCCCGTTCCTTTGATTATCTCAAGTCCAGATGGAAATATAGTTTTTTCTAATTTTAGTGCACATCAAATATTTGGAGATTCTAGTGAAAACTCAATTACAATTGACTCTTCATCATTGTTTCATATCCCTAAAGACAGGGCACTCTTTCAAAAATTCCTCTCCAGCCAGGGAGAGGTATACAATTTTCGTACCGAACTCAGAAAGTTGGATGGCTCCACCTTTTCTGCGGCACTTTTTAGTCATATGATCAACTTTGACGGTCAAAACTGTTTTCTAACTGTCATTCATGATTTATCCGAGATGATGCATCTGGAATCTAGGCTGCGCCAGGCGCACAAGATGGAAGCCATTGGCACATTAGCCGGCGGTATAGCCCATGACTTCAATAATATTTTGGCAGCAATTCTAGGTTTCACTGAAATGGCAAGAGATGACACTCAATCCGGCTCAACCGTTGCAATGAATTTAGATAAAGTCTTGGAGGCTGGCCACAGAGCAAAAGATCTAGTCAGGAAGATACTCTTTTTCAGTCGTCAGGACGAATCAGGGCGTATCTCCCTGCAGCCTGTAGCCGTTTTGAAAGAAGCTATTGAAATGCTTCGCCCATCATTGCCAACAACTATTGAAATCACCCTAAACATTGATTCCAAAGTTGGGTTGATCCTTGCCGACCCCACCCAAATTCATCAAATAATCATAAATTTAGTCACTAATGCCTTCCATGCCCTGGAAGAGACTGGTGGCACACTCGATATTGCATTAAAAGAAATCGACCTGAGCGCTGAAGACCTTGCCCGAACGTCCGATATCGAAGCTGGCACTTTTATTCAGTTATCAATTTGTGACTCAGGACCAGGGATAGCACAAGACATAAAAGACAAAATTTTTGATCCCTATTTTACAACCAAAGAAACAGGCAAGGGTACCGGGATGGGACTTGCAATTGTCCATGGAATTGTAAAAAGCTATGGAGGCTTTATCTCACTCTACAGTAAACCTGGTGAAGGTTCTGCTTTCCATGTTTATCTACCTGTAGTTGACAAAGGAATTCTACATAAAATCGAAGTTGTTGATCAAATCCCATTAGGCAATGAAAGAATCCTTTTTGTTGATGATGAAGAAATACTTACCGAAATGACTAAAAATATGCTGGAAAGGCTTGGTTACCACGTTACTATAAGAAAAAACAGCCTTGAGGCACTAATAACATTTCAGGATCTACCTCATCAGTTTGACCTTATTATCACAGATCAAACTATGCCTGGTATGACAGGTGCTGATCTCGCAAAAAGAATACTGCAGATTCGTCCAGATATGCCGATTGTCCTCTGTACCGGCTATTCCACTATTATGTCAGAGAAAAAAGCTCAAGCACTGGGTATAAAAGGTTTTTTACTAAAACCCTTTACAACAAGGGATATTGCAGTGCTGATTCGGAAAGTGTTGGATTGCAAGTGATGTGCTGAAAGTTTCTGTTTTTGTTCAACATTGAATAGAGTTCCAACACTGATATGATATTTACCATGTTACCTACAATGGCTATTGCGTTGTTCTCTGAGGAGGTAGGGGTCTTGAAAAACAATAAGTAGGTAGTATGATGAGCCAACTATGGCAAGACCACTACGACTACAATTCCCAGGTGCTGTGTACCATCTCTTACGTCCCGAGGAAATCGGCAGGCCCCAATTTACGATACAGACGAAGACCGTAAGGTCTTTCTGCAGTAACTACTCCAAAAGTGGTGGTAAAATAACTGCTGGATCCCCGATAAAAACGTTCGGGGATGACATGTACAATCTATCCCCTGTTGTCATTCCCGAGTTCTTTTATCGGGAGATAGCGTAAACTTCGATCCAAAAAGTGATTTTGTGGATGTTAGCACCACTTTTGGAGTAGTTACGAAATTCATCTCTAAGGGAATAAGCATTATATATAATTCTGTAACGAACCATAATTATGAAACACAGGATTTTCATAATCCTTTGAGGTATTGTTTCTTTGTTGTTGGCTGGATTAAACGTAAGAGCTCTCCCTCAGCCTCTGGATCTCCATCCAGTATATTTTGAAACAGTGTGATAAGATTTAGATCGCCAGTCCCGACATGGGTTTCTGTTGTTATTTTTCTCAGATCGACCAAAAAGCCAGAGAACTTACCGGGAAAATCTTTGATAATATCAAGGTTTAGAAAATTTTCATTATTATATAATGAATGATAATCACCTTTTGATTTTTCAATATACAGGACCTTCTCCTGTAAATTCGTAATTGATGTTGACCTATGACAGGTCTCAATACATCCTTTGCTCACACTGTCTTTGTCGCATCCATCCACTTGATGGAGCAGGCACTGCCTGCTGCTCATTAATAATAGTGGGTGGTATATGCTATAATAGAGCTTAAAACCTTCTGGCCTCTTCAGTGATTTTATCTGCAGTCTATTTATTTCATTTGAAATATATGCTCCGGAACAGCCAAACCTTTCTTTCAAACACTGTAAACTGAAAGAATTAACGATATTGAGGAAGGGTCCTGCTACCCAGCTAACACCTAGTTTGTACGCTTCAAAAGCTATCCCGCTATTATTTGTTACTATTGTTTTGGGACGAACCCTCTCGAGAAAACGAACCGCATCTTTAAAGGCATCGCCGATTAATACCGCCGGAAACCAGGGAATAACTCTTTTGTTATCTGAAAATAGATTTTCAAGTGTAGAACTATCCCTGGGAAAACAATTTGGCAGTTGAAAATAGATATCAGCAGAGGTCTGATCACAAAGATATAGATCCGCAACGGAGGATATCAGTACTGAAAGAGTCGGCTTAGAGGTTATTTCTCTAGATGGCTTTAACACGGGAACTACAATAGGATCGACAAATTCTCTCGATCCGTTCAAAATAAAAAGAATCCTTCGTTTAATGGCCGTGATCTCTTTGAAAGGTAGAAACAGATCATCTTGCAACTGATCTACATCCAGATCATCGATATAAAATTCAGTATCATTGATGGCTTTCAAGCGACTAAATATACTTTGATAATCCAGCCTATCGCTTACTTTCTTCTTTTTCTTCCCTGACGTGTTTGAGCCACCATGTACCAGCTCAGTTTTCGAAGCAACAACAAAAGTACTATCAGGGGTCTGAACAGCTACTTCCAATAGAGTGGCAAATTTCCCAAATACCCTTATAACAACAGGATCTTTTGCTATAGTCAGCTGATTAATTTTTTTTTCTACATCTGTGATAATTGTTGTTTTTTCATCATATAAGGTTTTTTTAGCGATATTAATGTTCTTATCAAGGCAACCACTACTATTTTGCGTTAAATGTATCGCTGAATTATCCCTTGGATTATCAATAAACATCTGTTTATTGATATCACCCATAAGAAATGCATTGGTGAAATCCCGATTAAATACTTTATGCAGAGCACTATCGTCTAAACTCACCTCATTATTTTTATAGAATTTCTCAATTTGTTTTTTCCAGCTATCTACAACTGTATAGACATAATGGAATTTTTTAATTCTTCCTTCTATTTTTATTGAATCAACACCTGCTTCCATTATTTCTTGTAAATTTTGAAAAGCCGAATTATCTTTCAAGTTTAGCGGATAATGCTTTCCCCGGGGAGTCTGTAAATACTCATCCCTGCAAGGCTGGCTGCACCTACCACGGTTGCCAGAATTGCCTTTTAAAACAGAGCTTATATAACAAAGACCTGAGAATGAAATACAGTTGGAACCGTGAACAAAGACTTCCGTAAGGACATTGTTATGATGACCAACGTGAGCGAGATTTTTAATTTCATCTATACTTAACTCCCGACAGAGATTCGCCCTGGAAACATTGAGTTCACTTAAGAAATGTATCTGACCCTCATTGTGTGTGGTAAGCTGTGTGGAGCCATGGACTTTAAGATCAGGGAAATATTTTGATACGAGATAGATCATCCCTAAATCCTGAAGAATAATGCCATCGATACTACTATTTACCAACTTATTGAGCAGGTTGACAAAAGCTGGGATTTCACTCTCCACAATAATTATATTGAGTGTTAAAAATATTTGACAACTATTGCTGTGAGCCAGCTTTAGTATTCCATTTAAATCCTCAAGTGAAATGTTCACAGCCCGGGTCCTGGCATTAAATCGGCCCAAACCACAGTATATAGCGTCGGCACCTGCCACAATTGCAGCCTTTATGGAGTCAAGGTCTCCACCAGGCGCAAGTAATTCGATTTCGTTTCTCATCTAACTATCTATAATTTTGTTGGTAATTCGGACAGAAGTAGTCACAGTTGAAATGATGGTGTATCTACAACAAAGAGTATGGATCATACCCCTTGTAACCACTGGCATCCAACTTTATTTTGATTACAAAAACTAATTGGGTGATCTCTACCATCAAATTGGAGTGATAGTGACAACACAGATTCGACCTGAGCAAGCATGCTGCCCGGGTTGCATCAGGTACGGTAATTAAGTATTCTCTACAAATTGATATGCTCATAACTGAGAGAAGCTCACAACTGAGAGAAGCCCAATGACCATAGAATCATGGATAATGTATTTGGCTCTGGTAACTGCGGCGACAGCTACCCCTGGACCTGCAGTTCTATTCATTATAACAAACTCAACACTGCATGGCTGGAAGAAAGCAAGCTGGGCTGCCTTTGGCAACATCGCAGGGCTACTCCTTTTAGGAACTATTACTATCTCAGGATTAAGCACCCTCTTGCTTACATCCCTTCTGTTTTTCACTATTTTAAAATTTGCAGGGGCCGCCTACCTCATCTATCTCGGCCTTAGAATATTATTTCAAAAAACTTCTCATATTTCATCGATTGAGAAGCCGACCCGGATTCCCAAAATTTCGTCACAAAAAATTTTCATTCAGGCTTTTACTGTTGCCATAAGCAACCCCAAAGCAGTTGTGTTTTTAACAGCTTTATTCCCTCAATTCATCAACGTCGATGGTTCGTTACTGCCTCAATTTTCAGTTCTCATTATTACATTGATGGCTTTTTCATTCTTCTTTTTAATGGCGTACGCATTATTGGCACAAAGGATTAAGTATTGGCTCGACAAACCTGAAAGAGTCAAGATATTCAGCCGTGCGAGCGGAGCTACTTTTATCGGCTTCGGTCTTTTACTTGCCACTTCATCTAACAGCGGTTGAGATCTAGCACAAACACGACTTCCTACCAACCATCTTTCTATCTTATGGATTTACGCTATTTTCTCAAAGGCCTCTTGCTACCTCCCTGCACCCAGCTACTGCTCCTGCTATTGGCCTGGAAAATACGACACAGGGCAACTAAGGTATCAAAAGTACTATTCTATATTGCTTTCTTAAGCCTCTGGATTCTCAGCATCCCTGTAACAGCCACTTTTATATCACGTACCCTCGAACAGGAACCTCCACTCGGCCCCGAAGAGCTATCAACTCTCCAGGCGGATGCAATTATCATCTTAACGGCCTCTCAAAATGAATATGCACCAGAATTTGGCCAGCCGGTGAGCGGAATGGAACAACTTATCCGAATTAGATATGGCGCCTTCCTCCAACATAAAACAAAACTCCCTGTATTAGTAAGCGGGGGGGCTGTTCAGGGAAAAGAGCAGCGAAGTCTTGCTGCCACAATGGCCTATGATCTTTTAAACGGATTTGGAGTGAAGGCCAGCTGGCAAGAGAACAAAAGCAGAACAACTTTCGAAAATGCTCATTTTAGTTACAAAATTCTGAGCGTAGAAAAGAAAACGACTATTGTACTTGTAACCAGTGCCATGCACATGATGAGGGCCAAATGGAGCTTCGAGCAGGCAGGGTTTGCGGTGCTACCCGCTCCAACCAACTTTATTGATAGAAGACCTTTGAATATTAACTCTTTTATACCAAGTGCCAATGCCCTGGATTTGAGTAGCCAGGTTATTCACGAATGGTTAGGCTATTGTGTCTACCGGATAACCAAAATGATTTGTTAAAGAGTTATATCTCGCCCAGGATTATCCAGAGCGAGATATGTTTATATCAGGATATCAGAACGATTCTCTGATCATACGAATAAATGCAGGAGTCGTACCACAACACCCCCCAACGATTTCAACACCAAGATCCTTAATTTTCATAATACTACCGGCGAAGAATGATTCATCTTCAGGATAGTCGACAGAGCCGTCGGGCTTGGCCTGTGGCATGCCAGCGTTAGGCTGAACTATCACAGGAATCTCAACAGCATGACGAATCTCTGATGCAAGAGAGATCATGGTATAACTGCCCATGGAACAGTTGGCTCCCACCGCTGCAGCGCCTGCATCCCTCAGTTTTTTCATGCTCTCTTCAACCGAATTACCGACCAGGGTATAAAAACCTTTTTTTGTTTGATTAAAGGTGAGAGAGCAGAACACAGGTTTTGAAGACACGCTTTGCACTGCCTCCAGGGCAGCAAGGGCTTCATTAAGATCAAACACCGTCTGAATAAGAAACAGGTCCACACCCTCTGTATCGATAATTCTGGCCTGTTGTTCATATATTTGCTTTGCCTTTTCGTAGGTCATGGTGCCCATAGGAGAAAACATTTCGCCCAAAGGTCCAAGCTCTCCAGCAACATACTGACCTGGTCCAGCCGCGGTCTTCGCATTTTTTATGGCTGCGGAGTTAATCTGCTCAACACTCTCTTCGATACCCATTTTTTCCAACTTAAAAGAAGAGGCTCCAAAAGTGTTCGTCGTTACCACGTCTGCACCTGCATCCAAATATGCACGGTGTACCTCTTCTATAATATCTGGATGGTCAACGTTCCACTTTTCTGCTGATTCACCACCTGAAAGGCCTCTGGCGATAAGCATGGAACCCATCCCTCCATCAAAAACAAGTCCATCTTCCGCCACCCTTTGCATTACTTCCATTAAATTGCACCCATAAAATACTTAATAATTTACAAGGCCTAAGTAGCTTTCGGCCTGCAGACTGGCGCCGCCAACAAGTGCTCCATCGATATCTGATTCGCCCATGATTTCAGCAACGTTACCTGGCTTGACACTACCACCATATTGTATACGGATCTTGTCAGCTATCTCCTGGCCAAACATATCTGCGACAACTCCACGAATATATTTGATAACGTCATTAGCCTCTGCACTTGTAGCCGTCTTCCCTGTGCCTATAGCCCAAATCGGTTCATAGGCAATGACTACATTTGTAAGAATCTGTTTATCAACACCCGCGAGAGCTTTTTCAACCTGAATTTTCACAACATTTTTTGTTTCTTCAGCTTCTCGCTGCTCCAGAGTTTCCCCACAGCACATGATTGGTAAGATATTGTGTTCCAGTGCTTTCAATACCTTTTTATTCACGGTTTCGTCTGTTTCATTGAAATACTGTCTTCTTTCTGAGTGCCCGATAATTACATAATCCACACCAATTTCTTTCAGCATGGAGGGTGATATTTCTCCAGTGAAAGCTCCACTTTCTTCAAAGTGCATGTTTTGTGCCCCAACTTTAATAGCTGTACCTGAGGCGGCCTCTTTTACATCTTTCAACATTGTAAATGGTGCACAGAGAACCGCTTCTACATTCTCACCACTCACCTGGGCTTTAATTGCCGTTACGAATTCTCTTGCTTCAGCAATGCTCAGAGACATTTTCCAGTTTCCTGCAATAATAGGTTTTCTCATTTTTTATTCTCCACAAAGGTTTGGAACACGTTATTTATTATCACAAGCATCTATACCTGGAAGCAAACGACCTTCCAAAAATTCAAGTGAAGCGCCACCACCGGTTGAAATATGGGACATTTGATCACCAAATCCAAGCAGGTTAACTGCCGCAGCACTATCTCCACCACCAATGATAGTCGTTGCCTCAATATCAGCTAGTGTCTCAGCTATAGCCAAGGTTCCACCAGAAAAATTCTGGAATTCAAAAACACCCATCGGTCCATTCCAGACTACAGTTTTTGCTTTTTTCAATTCTTTTTTAAAGGTTTCAACGGATTTCGGTCCGATGTCAAGGCCCATCAGCCCTGCTCCGATATTTTCATCCTCCGTCACAACAGGCAATGTATCTGCTGCAAAAGAAGTGCCACAGATATTGTCCACAGGCAGAAGAAGTTTCACCCCGTTAGCCTTCGCCTTATTGATCATCTCTAGAGCATAATCAATTTTATCCTCTTCCACTAAGGATGTGCCAATTTCATAGCCTTGCGCCTTAAGAAAGGTGTAGGCCATTCCCCCGCCTATCACAAGACCATCCACCTTTTCCAGCAATTTATTAATGACTTTAATTTTATCAGAAATTTTTGCCCCACCCAGGATGGCGACAAACGGTCTTTCCGGAGTTGAAACAGCATCGCCAAGAAATTTAATTTCCTTTTGAATCAGGTATCCGCAAACACTGGTACCCAGAAAATGGGTAACTCCTTCTGTTGAGGAATGAGCTCGATGGGCTGTACCAAAAGCATCGTTGACAAATATCTCGGCCAGGGAGGCCAGCTCTTTTGAAAAATCTTCTCCATTACTTGTTTCTTCAACCCGGTAGCGGGTGTTTTGCAAAAGAACCACATCGCCATCGCCCATTTCGGTTACGGCTTTTCTTGCATTTATACCAACGACATTGTCATCAGCGGCAAAAAACACATCCTGACCAAGTAGTTCAGAGAGACGCAGGGCAACAGGTTCCAATGAAAGCTCAGGTTTAGGCTCCCCTTTTGGTTTACCCAAATGGGAGCACAAAATCACCTTTGCCCCGTTTTTGATCAAATATTTTATCGTGGGCAGCGCTCCTACCAATCTATTTTCATCTGTTATTACAGATTTATTCAAGGGAACATTAAAATCACATCGGACAAGAACTTTTTTCCCGGTCACCAGGATATCTTCAACTGTTTTTTTTATATAAGCCATTATGCATACCCCGTGATAGTTATTAAATTCTCTCTCCTGGCGCGGAAAGAGTAGACGTTGAGAAAATGATATTTTGAATTTTTCAACATAGACTTATTTCCTCTAAAGTTCAAGTAACAGGGAAAGCCCAATGTGAAACCAACCCTTTTGATATATGAATCACCATTTCAGTCAAAAAACAAGGTGCAATCAACCCAGCAAACGACCTCGGCTTATATTAAATCAACACCCTTTGACTTACTTTTTTTAAGATAATTACATGAAGTTACAGTTGTTAATCTGTTATCAACCTTAACTACTTCAGAACAACGTATGTATTTCAATTTGATCTCACATTTTTCAACCTCAGCAGCTTTCACCTATTCATTTTTTCATTTCATCCGAGACAACATTGACTTTCACTTAAAATCATTTTTTTACGATAGCGAAATACAACCATGTTCTTCTCGATACTTTTCATATCTGCCTCATCGCCACCATCGTCGTTGAGACCACTTCCTTTTCCCAGGTTTTCTGAATATTAAAACTGGAACAACATACAGGACATTTCCGCTCTTCAGGATAGAAATGCAAGGTTGGCTTTTCTGGAAACAACACATCGGCTCTTGCTCCGAAAATCAGTTGTCCCACAAAGCTCTTGAACGGTTTAAAGGAAGAATATCAAACTGTTGGTGAAAACCAACTGTCATTTGCGGTTATAGGTTTATGGGGAGGATATTTTCGTGGATGTATCGCATCAACAGGACCAGCGTCTTATAGAAAATGACACTCCTGTCAATCTATCTATACATCAAAATCAGATCAAATTTGTCAGTAAATAAAACCTATAAAGCGCCAACTTTCACAGAAAAGACAAAAGCCAATTTATCAAGGAGTACATAAGCTGCAGACAACCAAGCAGAACCTCCTTTCCATAACTTAGAAGTGTCGCTATAGTTGAATTCTGCTGCTCAGCCTCACTCTTTTCACCCGACAAGAGTATCTTTGCCCTCGCCTCTGGATCTGGATGACTTGAAAGGAAGGTGTGTTGGCTGGCCAAAACCGCCAGTTTATTAAGCGCTGAAACAGCATCCCTCCTGTCATACCCCTCAGCTTTTAAGAATGCCAGGCCATACTGGTCCGCCTGTCGTTCCTCGTGTTGTGAAAACTGGGCATGGGTGAGCTTTTCCACCAAACCGCCCAACATTGACCTTGCCACCATGCCGACTTCGTTGTTCTGGGATGCCAAACCCTTTCTTAATGCACTGGAGGCATATGCAAGTACTACTTTATTTCTGGAGTGTTTTTCTACCACATGCCCCATTTCATGACCAATAACAAAGAGAAGTTCTTCATCAGTCATCAGGTCCATAAGACCACTATATACCCTTATGGAACCGTCGGCCATGGCAAAGGCATTGACATCATTTGTCAAATACACCTTGAAATTGAATGTGTTTGCATCTCTGTTCCGATAATCTGCAACAAGTCGGCGCAGGCGCTCATCATAAACACTGTTTTTCGGGGCGACATGAAATTTAGAGTCTGATGCCTGCGCAGCCTGCACTGCAAGAGACTTAACATCTTCATCTGTAAGCGTAATGGCATTCACGGCATCGGAGGCCGCATTTGTCATCATCAAGACATCAGTGTCCTCGCAGGAGGGAAGAAATAGCAAAATGAATATCAGCAATAAATATCGTATCATGGGCGTGTGGTTGTCAGATTATGCCTTTTAATTTTTTTATCCAGCCCTTGCCGGCTGATATCAAGGAGTTTTGCAGCTTTGCTTTTGTTACCTTGAGTACGACGCATGGCCTTATTAATCAGGATAATTTCAAGGCGCTTAATTTGCTCAGGAAGGGCAAGATCTCCCTCAGTCCCCTTACCTGCCCCCATATCCTGAATGGTGTAGAGAGCATGAAGATCCCGCGATAACTGTTCTGGTTGAATGATCTGCCCATCCGGGGTCAGGGCAACCAGTCTCTCAATTTCTTTTTGCAGTTGTCTCACATTTCCCGGCCAGCCAAAAATTTCAAACAGGCTAATCACTTCCGATGAAAAACCAGACACATTTTTGTCAAATCTTTCATTTGTCATCTTTAAAAAATGCAGAGATAGTGGCAAAATATCTTCTGCTCTATCCCGCAAAGGCGGAAGAATAATTTCCACCGAGAAAAGACGGAAGAAAAGATCTTCCCTAAAACGGTTTTGCTGCACCTCTTCCGGCAGATCACGATTGGTGGCACTGACGATTCGCAGGTCATAGTGTAAAACCACATTTCCGCCTACCCTACTCCCCTCTTCCTCCTGTATTGCCCTGAGCACTTTAGGCTGCATCATTAAAGACATCTCGCCAATTTCATCTAAAAACAGAGTACCACCGCTGGCCTCCTCAAACAGTCCCTTCCTCACAGCTTGTGCTCCGGTAAAAGCACCTTTCTCATGCCCAAAGAACTGACTTTCCATCAAATTACCAGGAATACTTGCACAATTAACGGCAACAAACGGCTGTTCTCTGCGACTCCCCAGCTGATGAATCATTCGTGCTATAAGTTCTTTACCCGTTCCGTTCTCACCCTGAATCAAAACATTGACCGGACTCTTACTCACAGTGCGAACAAGATCTAATACATCTCTCATAGCCTGACTTTCTGCTATCAGGGTAATGCCATTGATGGAATTTTGTTCAAGACGCCCGACCTCCTCCCCTAATGAGGAGGCAATCCTCAGTATTTCCTGATTGAGGACAATGGATTCAATTGAAAAAGACAAGAAATGTGCAACTTCTTCAAGTTGGGCTAAATCAGTAGTGGTAAAGGACTGAGTACCCTCTTTATTGAGGATCTGCAATGCACCGGTGGCACCTGTCTCTGTAATGCTCTTTATTGGAACACATATCATGTTACGACCGGTAAAACCTGTTTGCTCTTCTATTGTTGTGTGATAGCCGACATGCCCCTCTAGCTCATTCGTTAAAAAACTCTCTCCGGAATTGATAACATCGCCGACGATGCTCCCGACAAGGGGAGGCTTTATTTGCTGATAGTCAATGCCGGTACCGAAGATGGAACATATTTCTTTACTCCCCATCTCCATGACAAAAACGGCACAACGTTCCACCTTCATCAGAGAAGGGAGAATGGAGGAGTAAAAGCTGATAAATGAGCGATAATCTTCAATACTCCAAGCCCCTGCAACCCTGGAGAGCTGTTGTTTTAACATCGCCAGGTAGGAGCCTGACTTGGATATGTTGTCAACAAATTCTATCATATGTAAACATTGTTCACAGTTCTACACTATCGTGGCGAACAACTTTTATTATTCATACATTACGAGCACTTACCTGAGAAAAAAAGAGTGCATTTGATTTAACGGGCCTTCTACTTTGTAAAGCCACAAGGATACAAACCTCAACATAACTATTCGTTTTATTGTCATTATACCACTTAGCCACTTAGCCTTCCAGCTATTAACGTAATCTTGTCACTTAATGGGTGAACGTCAATGATGTTTACATTTTTCATATTTGGAGGAGTCACATAAGCTTACACATGAACCACAGGCCATCTAACCAACTCTCAATCATCAACTAACCAATAAGAAATAGTACTTGTTTTTCAATGACATAGAATTCGCGTTTCATTTATAACAAACAAAAATTTCCTGCAAATGTCATGTATGGCACAATTACTGCTGAATAGATAATAACTTAAAAACAACTTGACACAGGGTAAAAGCCAAAACCTGTAAAGAATTGTAACTAAACAAAAGGTGAGTGAATTATGAAAATTATGAAAAACAAAAATGATAAACTTCAATTTCGTCAAATTGGAAAAGGTTTTGTACTTGCACAGATAGAAAAAATGGTAGGACGTGTACTCACCCAGACCTTTGCAGATCAGCATGAACGGACCTATGTCAAAATCAACGGTGAGCTTACATTGCTGACTGCAGAACATTGCTTTCTTGCCGCAGATTAATAGAAACAAAATTAGTCATGCCCGATAACTACCTCGGGCATGACGAAGTCGGCCACCCCTGCTGTCATTCCCGCATGTTTTTAGCGGCAGATAAGATAGACTTCCATCCAGACTTAGATCCAGAAAAAAAATCAACAACTCCCCCCGGCATTAACTCACTCCATCCCTTCTAACACTCTCTTATGTTTTCCATAATAATTACAGGCAAACACTTGCATTCATAACAATTTGATTATTCAGCAGGATATAGTATTTTAAACCTAACCCCGTGGAACGGGGAAATATACAAATGTTAAAACTTTTAAAAACAAGGTAAAGGCCAATGGGAGCATCAGGAGCAGGGATTGAATGGTCAAACAGCATGATTACCATTTCTCTGGCAACCGGCATTGGGTTAATGCTTGTGGTTGGATTTGGCATACTGTTTGTGCGAATGCGTAAAATCCGCAAAGAATCTCGTGATACTTTAGCTCAGAGATACAACCCCGGAGAAATTGTGTGCCATGATAATTTTGCCCACTACTTTGGTATGGAACCCTTAAAAGGAAAACAAGTCAGAGGAAAAGGGGTTCTTGTTCTCACCGAAAAGGAATTGTATTTCTTAAGACTACTTCCCAGGATGGAACTTTCTATACCCGTTAAACGAATTAAAAGATGCACAACCCCCACAAACTATCTAGGTAAGACTATTCACAAACCATTACTTAAAATCGAATTTAATGATGAAGAAGGAAAGCTACTTTCTGTGGCCTGGCATATAAGGAATTTATCATCTTTTGAAAACGCATTAAAGCTCCAGAGGAAAAAATATCGGCCCAAAAAAAGAAAATAATCCTACCCCATTTTTTAATAGAACAATGAATGAGTCTGTTATAATCATATAAGAGTATTGCATAAACGATTTTAAGGAGAAATCATGGTACAAATTATTGCAATTTATGGTAGTCCCAGACGTGATGGGAATAGCGCAACATTATTAAAACAAGCCGTTGCCGGAGCCCGCGAGGCTGGGGCTCATGTTGAAGAAGTTGTCCTTCGGGACTATAAAATATCTCCATGTATGGAGATATACCACTGCCTCAAAGCGGGTGAATGTGCTATTCGCGATGATTTCCCTAAAATTCTTGAAAAGTTGGAAGCAAGTTCAGGTATTATGCTGGCCTCTCCAATATTTTTCTATTCGGTAAGTGCACAGACAAAAATTTTTATGGATCGATGCCAATCTCTCTGGGTTCGAAAATACTGGATTGAAAAGCAAGATTTTAAGACTGCTCCGGTAACGCGAAAAGGACTTTTTATTTCAGTTGGAGCCACCGACGGAAAAAAACTCTTCGATGGCGCCATCCTCACAGTCAAATATTTCTTCGACGTCCTGAGTGCCGGTTTATGGAAATCCGTTCTCTGCAGAGGAGTAGATCGCAAAGGCGACATCCTAAAAAAACAAGAATATCTTGACGAGGCTTTTCAGGCAGGAAAAGATCTGGCAAAAGCATTACAGGATGATGCTTAGTACCTTAGAAATTATTTTCTGCGTTTTTGTGGCAGAGATAAGCGTTGACTTCGAAATTAATTTCGTGAAGGTACTTATCCAAGCATTTTAGTGCCTTACTCCTGAATTACTGTCATAAAAAACAGGTAAGCGTAGACTCCGAGAAACTCAAGAACTCTTTATGAAATCGAGAGCTTACTTTTACCACCAAGGCACTTATCCAGCGATTCTAAAAAAGTTTCCGACTAGTCGGGTTAGAAAGTTCCAATCTATTCGGGTTAGTGCCTGGAGACCCAGAAATAGAGATAAGAACGTGCCTTTTAACGGAACAGATGTGCAGGCCGTACATTTCGGCCCCTATACAGTTTTATCGCTTTCCGGGGTGTAATTGCGTTTTCCCTTGAGATGTTCGATGCCCACGACCCTATCTTTGAGGTTGGCAAAGGTTTTTGAGTCTATCATCAGCTTCGCGGTAAAATCTTTGAGACACTCTTCACACATCCCCATAACATCACTCTCATTGAGATCTTTGAAGTTCCCGGCACACTCAAAGCAGAGGGCATCCTGATTCTCGCTGAAAATAATTGTATCTGCATTTCCAGCTGCCACATGTCTGCAGACAATCCAGACGGAAACCTCTCCATGTTTCTTGCATCTTTCTATCATACTTCTCCCTACTTTCTTATAAATGAGATTTCGTCTCCTACGCTTAACCCTGCTCATTTCAAGGAAAAGAGTACCTATATCCAAATTTTAAGGCTGCATTGACACACTACCACCACGTGGTATATCGTATAGTTATTTAACATAGCATTATTCTATAGCTTTATAGCTTTACAGCTAACCCTGCTAAGCGGAAAGTAAACGGCAGTAAAGAAACGCTCCATGATCTCATTAAGGTCTTATGCAAAAACTAATTACATGGCTTCTAGAAATTGAACATTTAGCACATATAACATATAAGCAGGCAGCTGTTTTTTATTCAGATGATGATAATACAAAGAATTTCCTCTCCCACATCACCGAAGAAGAAGCCGAACATTACCGGGTTATAGAAAGTGCAGCGGAGCATCTCCCCTCGGGAACCAATAATACACCAGCAATATCCATAGACAAAGCAACAAAAAATAAAATTAGAGATCATTTCGAAGAATTAAAGTCAGGTATTGAACAGCAAACTCTAGACAAAAGCGAACTCATTGAAAAAATTGTAGAAATAGAATTTTCAGAATGGAATGATATTTTTCTCTACATTGTGACATTTCTCAAAGAAAACACCAGTGATTTCAAATATCCCTTAGCGAGAATCCAGGCGCACATAAATGCCATAGAATACTATCTGGAGACGGTAGAAGATCGACCGCATGTATTACAAAAAATCAAAGAATTACCCTCGATTTGGACTGAGAATATCTTGATCGTAGATGATGAAAAAATGATTACTCATCTTATCAAATCACTCCTCAACAGATCTGGTAACATAGATATTGCCCATGATGGAGATGAAGCTATCAAGATGTTGGATAAAAAATTTTATAAATTAATAATTACCGACATCAACATGCCAATTATGGATGGCTTCTCCTTTTTTGAAAATGCTATTTCGAAGTACCCTTCATCAAAGAATCGATTTCTTTTCATGACGGGCTACCTCTCAGATGAAAACCAAGATTTCTTCCATAAAAATCAGGTGAAATATCTTTTAAAACCTATGGACATTAATAGGTTGAGGAATGAGGCGGAAAAAATACTAAGATTAGAATGAGATCGAAAATGTGACTCTTTGCGGCTCACTACATTCCAAGCAATTGTATTAATAGTACATTCACAAAATCATTTTCAAAACCGACCACAGATGAGTCTACAAAGGGTTTCCTTAGTGGTCAAATTCTAAGAAAAAAGAGTTGCTTTTTGCAGCAAAATATGATGCGATTAGAAGTATCAACTCTTTTTGTAAAACACTTCCAATTGTTCCGGTCGCGTGAAAACTAACACATCACCCTAGGGGGCTGGATATGAAGACGGCGTGGTACGGTAAAAAAGGCTGGTCTCTCCTGCTAGTGGGTCTTGGATGGTTACTAGGGGTTCTCTTACTCACCTCCCCCTCTTTTGCCAATGATCTGCAGATAGAAGGATACACCTTTGACATCAAGAAAAATGGTACTGTAGTAGCCGGTAATCAACTGGGCTACCTGAACGATTCAGACACAATAAGCGCAGATTTTGGATTGGCAACGAGTTGGGAATGTCAGATAGTTTTCCCATATCTCTTCTGCCTCCCTCCCCCAAACTTCAATGTACAGGTGCAGGTGGTAGCAATTCCCGAAATCTGCAAGACCACACTCTGCCTTGACACCGTTACCAAAAAATTCGACCTTGCACCTGTAACAGTAAACGGTGCAACTGAGGTACGTGACCGACCACACCCGGTATGGGGAGCCCCTCTGAATACCACCGCTATTAAGAACTTCAACCTGCCAATCTCCTCCGAAACCGACTTTAACGCATTCGCCAGTGAGTGGTATGACCAGGACTACTACTTTGCCCTACGAGTAAAAATAAACTACGACAGCGCAGTTGCCGAAACCGATGTGGGAAGCGAGTATAACAACGGAGCACAGTCCAACACCACCGATTTCATCCCTCTCACCAAAAATTTGGCCTTCGGTCCGACCCCCACATTACTTACGGCCCTAGACGGTGTATCCGAAAACAGCCTAACATGCGGCTCAAGCAGTGGCGATAGCAGCGCACTGGCCAACCTCCAACTACTAAACGGCTCGACGAAGTGGTTCCCGTCACCAGGAGCACACTGGAATAATGTGGACGTTTCTCTCAGTCCGCCACCTTTTTGTGCAGAGTTTAACAGAAATGCAGACGGTACTGGTTTCAACCTGACAGCACTAACAACGGTATCAACAGATACAGTGACCGGTCAATTAGCTGACTTTCCTGTTTCGATTTTTGGCAACATTCTCAATCACTTAACCGGGGCTTCTCCAGGCTATTTTTCTATAGATCTACCGAATTTGACCAGCTACCACCAGCAGGACCCATTTGAACCCGGTCCAACAGCCAGAGGCGAAAGCAACATGATCGTCACTTCTATAAATCTTGCCGATCCAAACGATTACGACACTCTGTCTGGCGATAAAGCTGGCGGCTATCTACACAGAGAAGGACTGCCATTTTCCATTGAAGTCGACAATGTGAATATCTCATCAAGCGAATTTACCGGTTCATACTCTGGTGCAAACTACGTTCATGATCGAGGTTATAGCGGAGGTGATAACAGACAGCTCGGTTCCCTGGGCCCAATCAGCAATGATCGACGTTTCTCCTTTCCAGCCCCTGGTGGTATCCAGCCGGAAACCGCCTTCAGATTAACTCCAGCGGGTCTACATATTCCAAACATTGACTTTATGGCTATGGAGGTTGGACGGACTCATTTTCCACGAACCACAGCCCACGCTCTAAAAGATTTTGGTGTTGGTGTAGGCCGCGGGCTCCTTAATGAAACAGAAATTCAAGCCGCTGACAAATACAGCATGTCGCTCAGCACCGATTGTGCCGGCTGCGATGGTGGTGGAGGTGGACCGGCGTACGTTTTGAACCCAGTAATTAGTGAAGGGCTGGCTTCTGATGGTGCAGTGATAACCAGGGTTGAAAATCTTAGTGACCCATACTGGGGCCCCTCCGTTATTGTCTTTGATCAGGAAATCCTACTGTCTCAACCAAGCCTGGTTTATCAATTGACCAGTGAATTCAGCTATGACCTGGCAAATAATGGTGCATCCAACAAGTTTACAAACATATACGCAGCTGCAAACTACTCCTTTAAACCTATTTTTGAACGAGAGGGAGATACTGAGAAAAACGGTATCCTTTACCTCCCCGGTACTATTGCCCAGGGCACGGGGGGAGCAAATGCATTAAAAGTATCCAACTATCTCCTGGGAATGCGATATGCCAGTGATAGCGGTGGCTATCTAACACCTGACCACCATTTTTCCCTGCCGAGCAACACCAGTCGGCGGGGCAACTATTTTATGGCCGGTCTCACCGTGGGACCTGAACTGTACAGCCGCCCATCCGACAAACAGCCGGAGATTGGCGAGGGAGAGTCTCTCGATGACACCGATATGACAATTGGTTTTGGCGGCAAACCGAGTCCCGACTTCAAGATCGTGGGTAGTTCTGTTGGTACCAAATATGTCGTACGCCCCGGTGGTGTCACCGGGGCATTCAATTTTGATACCGTACCACAACCTAAAGTATACGGCTATTCCCTCGGTCTTACCCGGTTTGCCTTTCGGCAGATCAACAATATCCCCGATGACTTCACCTGGATGGATGGCGACATATCGATCCCCGGGCGAGGTGGTTTCGATGTTGTCTTTGAATCGCTGGAGCTAGAATGTTCCGGTGATGTCGGCAAAGGACTCGTGTCCCGTGAGGCACGCCCCGGTGAACCTTTTTGTATTGATGGTATCGATAACAACAACAACACCTTCGCCGATGAGAACTGTGCTGAGAGTTTCAATACCTGGAACGCCGCAATCGATCTACTCTCCATGGAGTTTGTTGCCAAGGATCCTAACCTGCCCGTTTGTGAATCCCAGGACCGCGATTTGCTGGTTGGTAACACCGTCAACTTGAAAGCCCTCAACGAACCATTGGGGATGCTGGCCAAGTGGAAACCGGATGGTGATCCTTTCGACGCTTCCGTCAATGGAAATACCGACCAGGTGATGGATCAACCGAAGGTCGGAGGTGTCCCCGACACTGGCAAACCCGGCTTCAATGTAGCACTGGACAAGGGAATTGTCCTCAAATGGCCCACTGGACAAATCACTAATGGTTGGTTTGCCATGGACAGTGAAATAGGAGTGCCATTCTGGAACAGTCTTGACACCTCGAACCGGGTGGCTAATAAGCAGGGGAACCAAGAGACCCAGGACCAGACAATCATTATTGCCAAGGGAACGAATATTACCGGCTCCAGTAGTGGTGATGACAGCAAAAGCAATGGCGAACTAAAAACCACAATCACCATGAGTGCTCGTGATGGAAGCTACAGCTGGGACAGCTCTGCAACTTATGAATGGGGCAGTACCGGCTTTGGCTTCAGTCTACCGATCTTTTACGAGATGAACCGGCATAGTGATGATAAACAGCCAAGATTCCTTGGCCGCACCGTGAGTAAAGATCTTGTTGTACTTGATGCCAATGCAGGTGCCGACTGGGTCTCTCCAGACAATACCAAGGTAAGCTTTGGTGCCAGCGCTGATTTTCAGCGTCTTGCTGGTGCCGCAATCGATATCAACGTGGATTTAAGTGATCCGGAAAGTGTTGCAGACCTTGATTCCTTTCTCAATACCCTTGGTGTCTCCGGCAATCCAGTGGCTGATCTCATTAACGGAATAAAATCCAAACTAAGCCTTATGAATCTGGTGGCAGATGCCGGACTGGATGATTTTCTTGAGCTGGGCGTTGATGCTGCCCTTTCAAGTACTCCAATGTCAACGGCCTTTAGCTCCGTTGCAACTACACTTGGAAAAGTTCAGAGTATACCCGAACAGCTTGCCTCCGAAGTAGAGGATGGACTAAAGGATCTTACCAGTGAGATAATAAATCCACTCAGTGCCACCCTGGATGGTGCAATGCTGAATGTCTACGATACACTCCCAGGTCTTTACCTGGACGCCGCCAGCGGCTCTCCCGACGTGGCTGCGCTAGATGCATACTTAGCCCTTTTCACCCAGGCCGCGACTGTTATGGGCCAGGTTAAAACTGCGCTGGAAAGCGTCGATGCTGAGGTGAGCGCTGCCAAAAGCAATATTACCACACTTACGGATAAAGTTATCTCAGGCCCCAACAGCTATGTACAAAAGACCAACGACGCTCTCACTGATCTGAAAAATGTGCTGACGACTGCGGGGGATTTAACAAGCTGTTCTTTTGGTACCAGCCCTATTAATCCCGGCACAAACGATATGCTTGGAAAGGTGGGCGAAGTACTGCAGCGTGTGGATGAAGTGAGAGACGCCCTGGAGACAATCCGTCAGGCCAGCCAATTGGTGAACTTCGGCAGCCAGGTCGCCTCGGTGGCCGGCATTGACCTGTCGAGCCTTAATAATGCCCAGCAGGCTGTCAATGCACTGATTGAAGAAATTAAGACTCCGATCGATCAGGCATTTAATCATCTCAATGGTCTCTGTGGAAGCGTAGGCTCACAGCTTTCAAACAGTCTCAACAGTGCCACTGCCCTGATCAACAACCTGAGTTCAGCTATATCACAAATTGGTGGAATAAGCGGCAAGATGGTCCAGGCCAGAGACCAACTACTCACCGGTCTTGACACGGTCAGTAGTTTGAGCGTGACTGGTGCAAACAAATTAAGTGTCATCGTCGATTTCCTGGACAAACAACAACAAGTCGTCGAAAATGCAAAAAACAGTTTTCCTGATGGATTTCCCTACTATGGCTTGACCTTGGTAAGCGAAATTCAAACTCAAGTTTTCGATGCCAGTCTTGGTACATCCTACCAGTGGTACTATGCCACTCCCTCCCCGCATACCTTCGTGGAGGAGCTGAAAAACAATTTACGCAATCCAATAGACACGGCCATCGCCACCGCAGTTGCGGCTTCGAGTTCGCAATTACAGAATCTGGTTTCCCTGGTTCCGCACCCGACCGAAGCCGAACTTCGCAACCAGGTCAAAGATCTGATAATGAACAGCCAGGCCGTTGAAAGCATTGACAACATGGTTAATCTGGCCCTTGGTGACGTGTTCAGCGGACTGAACGATGTCGGTCTGGATATCTTCGATCAACTCAATCTGGTGATAAAGGATATTATCCAGCAACTGGAAGATAAAGCCAATGAGGCGTTACAGCTGGCAACCAGTGAAATAGCCAATGACATTCCCGTGGGTGCCGCAAAACTTGACGGCTACGCTATTATCAGTGGCGACGAACTTGAACGGTTGCATATCGGTGCTGAGTGGACCATGTCTGGCGATGCCGATGACAACAGTACCGGCTATGCTGCCGCCCTTGATGTAACAAGTTGGAGTACTAACAACAAGGGGCTGAACTGTCTTGGAGACGCAGATATAACAGGATTACTCGACGCCATGATATCCATCTACGGTGTACCCATTTCAATTGGCGTCTCAGATGCCACCATCGAGGAGCTCTACCTGGGATTTACTCTTGAAAACCTGGGTCCGGTTGGAATATTTGGTGGCATCAGCATTGATGGAGATCTGGATTTTCAAGCCTTTATCCTCTATGACATTGCCTTTGCCGCCGGTGTCGGCAAATATGAAAATTATCTAGGCGCAAGTGCTGGAGGTCTGTTTGATGATATCCAGGTAAAGGTGGCCTTTCTGGTTGGAAAGACCTGCAATACCGATGTACTACTGTCACTTGACCCCCAGGCTGCTGAATTTATCACTTTTCCAGGGGGCATATTTAACGGTGTATACGCACGTGGTTCCGCCAGTTTTCCAGTGTGGAGCAACGGTTGCTTTCTTACCGTGGGTGTCAGTGCCGATGTTGGCGCCTGGGTGCTGATTGGACCACCATTCACCATCGGTGGCCTGGTTGGCGGCGGGGCCTACGGCAAGGCCATCTGCGTTGCCTCGTTACGTGGTCAGGTAATGGTCTGGGCACAAAAAGTTGGGGATCCGTTGAGCATTGATATTGATGGATTAAGTTTTGGTGGCGAAGGCTTTGGCGGGGCGGGTATCGGTTTTTGTGAGCCCAGCGGATGGACCTCCGTTAGCAGGATCAGAGACGATGGCTGGTGTGGCACAGGTGATGCCAGTTTTGGGGCCAAATATGATAACGGATGGGACCTTTACAACATTGACACATCGGCTATCGATTAAGAGGGGCCAAACAAATGACACTACGAATCATACATACTTTACGTAATGCGGTTTTGGTACCTATTTGTCTGCTTTTAATTTTCACTGGCTCCGCGTACGCCACCGGTGAGCAATTTTATTTCTCTGGCATGGCGGCACCGACAGGCTCTATGTCAAGCCCGGGTCATTCATCTACGGCTGTATACCTTCGCTGGGATCAGATGGAAGGTCAGATACCAGTAGATTTGGCAGGATTCAGACTAATGCGCGATGGTACCCAGCTCTACCCGGCCACTCCCCCTAACAGCGAGGTTCCAGCTGCTGGCGCTATGAGCACATCTGAGATTATTGCTCTCTATGCTGGCTCCGAACAGGAGCGTCGACGCCTTGAAATAATTCGCTGGCTCGCTGAATGGGGTGACAACCAAGACCCGGCCGTAACAGTGAACAACAGCAATTTCGCTACACATTTACGTAATCTGCTACTCACAGATAACTACTGGAGTCACTTCGCGTCACGTAGTGATTTTAATGTCGCCCGTGCTCGCTATCGTGGATATCTTGATACCACTGCATCCGGTATCCACAACTACGAATTATTGGCCATATCAACCAACGGTACTCCTGTTAAGGTTGGTAGTATAGAAATTAATACCAGTACAGTGAAAAAGCTGGCCGCAGCCCACGGCTTAAAGCAAGTTGCGCTCGGCCGCTGTGATGCTCCAGAAACCAGTAAAGATCATGGTTCAGTCGCTCTAAGCTGGGCCTTACCAGGGACCAGTGCCGGGGATCTCTATGTGGGCAGCCTGCTCAATTCAGGTTACGACATCTACCGCTCTATCAGTAATGTCACGATGGTCGATCCCACCCTGGAGTTACGTACCCTGGCCGGCACGGTAATGCACGACAGCAGCGGAGGTGTGCTCCTGCCAGATTTGGAGAAGCTCAACGATCAGCCAATCGTAGTCTCATCCCAGGATCCAGACGAAGAAGAGACACGCAACAAAGGATGGAATCCGCCATTCTATCAATTTCTTGAAACCGCTAAAGAGTTAACAGCTCAGGGCTTAAAACCAGGAGACAAACGCGCATATTACATTGCACCAAGGGATTTCACAGGAAACTATGGAGAAACCGAACGAATACTGGTGACAGTGCCGGACACAGTCGCACCACCCCCACCCTGGGCTGTACGAACGGTAAAGGATCCGTACGGTGACACCTTTTCCCTGGAGTGGGACCATGTGAATGTATTGGGTTTTCATCTCCGCCATCAGCGGGGCCGCACTTACTGTAACCTCAACACTGCTCGCTTTGACCGTGAGCTGCGCTGGGTACCAGAAGGACAAAACTGTGACGATTCTCCGCAGATAAGTATTGATCTGGATGTTGCCAAATATCTCGTATACCGGTTTGACAAGAGTGCAGATTCCGGAGATTTTACTGACTCGGACGGCGACGGTTGGGCCGATATTGTGGAACGTACGATTTTGTCCTCTGCTCCTCCGCTTAGCTCACCCGGCACGGCGTGTGATGAGACTCTGGGCCCAGCTTCAGTACCTCTGGGTACCCAAAACCACCTGGTTGCTACAGTAGCCTCATCAACAGCCACCAGTCGTCCCAGTGGTCGCCAAATTCTTCGTTTTCAGGATCCTATACCAGCGTCAAACAAAGGACGGGTTTTCTGGTATCGCATAGCCTCGGTGGACCAGGAGAATAACATCAGCACCCTGTCAGCACCAACAAGAGGATTTTTTCCAAACCGTAACCGGCCTCAGCGCTGCAGTGAGCAGGACTTTGTTCTTGGAGAACAGGAATGTGTTTATGAGGTAAAGGATTACCCAAGAAGTAGTTACTATGCCACCGACACCACAGGGGATTCCACCTATGTGGTTACCAACTGCAGCTACCATGGAGAAACCAGCCTGGAGCTCGCCTCCCCCATCGTCGAACTGCCATCGGGTGAACGTGGGGTTGCCTTTGACGATGATTTGTGCCCAATCCTGGAAGAAAACTGTGTTGAGAGAGAAGTTTCACTCACGTTTTTCTCACAACTGGGAGAAATGCTTGGCCAGCGTGATCTCGGCTATATGTCTAGTGAATGTGAAAGCCTGCCCCGCTCTCAACTGATCAAGGACTGTACTGAACCTCGCATACGCATCATCAGAGGAGGCGATTCTGTTATAGGGAATATAGAAATCGACTGCCCGGCTGCTGTGGACCAATGTCTTAATATCTATAGGGATATCGGTGGAAAAACATACCATTACAAGACCCTCTGTCCGCCCTTTCCACAACCGGTAATACTCGACGTAAACGATTTAGCAACTCTGGGTGGTGATCAGATCTGTTTGTCACTGGCGCTGCAGAACCAGAGCAATGAAGTCTCCTCAAAATATCGTTTGCCATGTTTTCGCCTGACCGCATATGTGACAGCAATTGGTTCACCGCAACCGGTAGAAATAGGGTTTTTACCCGCCGGTGGTGCTACAGCACAATTGACATGGATACCGCCGGAGCAGCCCGTGGCCGGGTCCATTGTCGAATGGTATCTTACCGGTGGAGATAATGACACGACATTCAGTGACTTTTTCCCACATTCCGGCAGCAGTGCTAAAGATGGAAATATCAGTGTAGAGGTATCAATCACCCCTGAGCCGACAACAACCGGCTGGGAAGAGGACTGGTGCTTCAGGGCTCGTTCGGTTGGCTATAATGAGAAGCTTTCGGACTGGTCTGGAGTTCGCTGCGGTATCCGTAAACCGGTAACAGACCCACTACCAGAATATATTCCCTGGCCCAAAATAATGACCCCGGCTGAAATGGGAGGTATCCTTAACCGTTATCTGCAGATGGATGGCATGCCGGTTGTTCTTTTAACAGCTCCTATCGACCTGATTGGGTGTGAAGGTAATCTACCTCAGGAATGTACTCAAAAACCAAAAGATCCATGTCTTATTCGCGGGGAGAGCCACCCGATTGGTATATATTGCGATAACATCTGCGAAAAACTCAAAGAAAGCTTAGGGGGCAAGCTGAATTTTGTCGCCTACAGACAGTCAACGGAAAAAATTACTGAGCCATCCAGTTACACCGATTATGTACAGGTATCACCACTGATTGACAGGTTATACTGCGTTTCTTTTTATCGCAGTGGTTTTCCAGATGGAGTAATGCAGGACCCCTTTATCAAGCTCGTTAATTTCAACATGGGAGATCCTGACTGGGACGGTTACAGGCTGGTTTTTGCAGATCGTTACCCAAATATAAGAGAGCGATGGTATCGTTATCAACTTGTTTATTTCGATGCAAATGGTGAAATTTCGGGACACCGCCAAACCGATTGGTTCCAGGCAAAATAGAGGGAGGAGATCATGATCACACTGCGCAATGTCGTATTGATTTGGTGGACTGCCGCATTCTGCCTCTTAGGCTCAGTTGCTTCAGCCTCTCCACTATTTGACAATGGTGCATCAAACGTCTGGATGCTGGACAAAACCAGCGGCAAAATTGTCTCCTCCTTTTCCTTAAGCAGTGGTAGTGAAGTTCAATGGACAGAGCGAGCCCAGTGGCTGACACCAAACTCCTCCCGAATAACCTACAGTAGTGGTTTTCAGGATGTTGGAAATATCAATCTCCTGGCCCAGGAAGTATTGGTAAACCAGACCCAAAACAGCCTGCCTCCGCTGAATACTAATTTACCAGCAACCACACTTGCCGGGATCGATCTTGCGATATCATCAGTTACAAACTCTCAAGTTCCCGGTATCACAATAGACCCTGCCCCAGGAACATATGACAAAACCATCGCCGTCCACTTGCACGGGGTGACTGCTCGCCTAAGTACAGCCTCTTTACTGACAATCCACTGGAGAATTAATGGTGGCCTGCTCCAGAGTAAAACAGCAACTGCGGGCGGGGAAAATATAGACCACACCTTCTATTTAGTTGCCAACAGTGATTACCAGGTGGAATTCTGGGCTACACAAAACAGTTTGACATCCCTGCCCAACCCGCAAATTGCCACCTTCAGGATCGACTCAACCGAACCGTTACAGCGGGACAGTGACGGTGATCAAATCCCAGATATGGTCGAAGCTGCTCTAGGACTCGATCCACTGTCCAATGACTATGCACTTGACAGTGATAACGATGGCTGGAGCGACTTCTTTGAACTGTTTCTCCAGACTGATCCCGACAACCCTTTAAGTTTGCCCGCCTTCTCTCCTGTTGATAGCGATGGCGACCTCTGTTCAGATTACATTGAGAATTTACTCGGCTTTGACCATACAGACCCCACTGATGTCCCGGTACCATGCAATGGAGGCCTCACCACACAAGACAGTGATGGCGACGGTGTCCCCGACAAATTTGAAGAACTCCGTGGCACGAATCATCTGGACCCCACAGAATACCCTGTAGCCAGGCGACCTTTTGAAGTCGAATACCTTGTAACCGGTTCAATTTTTCAGGATGCAGGAGAAACTACAAAACAGACGTCCATGGGTGAGTTGACCGTCCACGACATCAATTGGGAATTGCTCTACAATCAAGCTGCTTTAACAGGCACAGTAAAAACGCAGGCTGACAGTGCTTTGAATAGCGGCGATTTACCGCCGATTTTTCGCTTGCCGGCTGGTGACCAATTGATCCTGCGGGCTCGCCACTTGGCTGGTGTAACAGACAAATGGGTTGTCAAATCATGGATGAATTCCACAGCGGATATCCAGCCAAGGGATGCGGCCAAGTGGCACGAAAACCAGGGAAACCCACAATGGAGCACGAGTGACCAGTGGATGGCAGCACTTACTATGTATCTCGGAGAATTTTTGGTGCAAGACAAGGCCACTACCATGTCACCGGTTACCGGACTTGGTGTTTCCCTCGTTGAAGGGATCGTCGCCTGGCATGCAGCTCTTAGCGATGGAGCGCTGATCCTGCTGGGCCATGATGCCAATCCAACGCCTGAGGATGCTGTGAGTGGTTTACGCACGCAATTAGCAAAAGCTGGTCGCAATCTCAATAGTCTTCATTCTGAACTATTCAGCCTGACCGAACCGGGCAAAGAGCTGGCGGGTTTCAGAACTTCAGTTGCCGGTTTTTATGGAGATCCTGGCAGCATCGTGCAGAGTACAACCACCAGAGAGGCTGCCGCCATGGTACAAGGAGGTAGCCGGGACAGCCAGGTAAGCTATATTTCTCGCCTCCTGGCGACAATGACACTGGAATCCATCAACGCTCTGGGGCCAAGTTCACGGGCTGTACTGATGGATCCGAACGGGGATAGCGATAACGATGGGCTTGCCAATGGCAATGAACTGAACAAAGTGGTTGGAGAAGCAACCTTCCCAACCAACAGTGATAGCGACAATGATCTGCTCACCGATAACTTTGATCCCTGCCCTGCAGACTCTGATAATCTCTGTTTGTGGAAGCAACACCAGGAGAACGACACTGATGGTGACACCATCGTCGATGCGGTGGATAACTGTATGCATACAAGTAACAGTAATCAACAAGACAGCAACTCCGATGGTATCGGCGATGCCTGTGCTTTCTACGCCAACATCAAAAGCCCGGCAAGCGATGCGACCATTTGGACTGGCGATGATGTCGAATTCACCAGCCTGGTCACAGAACACGGCGGTGGCCTGACACTCGATTACAAATGGACTTTCTCTGGGGCTGCAGCTGATAGCAGCCTGGCAAATCCTGGCCAAATCTCTTTCAATTCGCCTGGAAATTATCTGGTTAAATTGGTGGTTGAAAACACAGCTACACATGTCTCATTGGGTGAAGACTATCGTACTATCCATGTACTTACCGCTCCGACCTATACAGTGAGTACTTCAGCACCCTCCGTAGAGGGTAATTTCACACCCACCAGCAGAACAGTTATCTCTAACCAGACAACTACCTTTGTCGTCAATGCCACCTCCGGCTACATAATCAACACAGTAAGCGGCTGCGGTGGTCTCTGGACAGGCGCCAATCCATTTACCACCGGCCCTATCACCGCCGACTGTACGGTCGTAGCCACATTCATAACATTACCCCTTGGCGATGCCAATGGTGATGGTTTCGTAACTCTTGCGGATGCAATAACTGTCCTGCAAATTCTGACAGGCCTCAACCCTGGAACAGGGTATAGTGATAGATACTTACCTGCCACTGACAGCAGATGGGGACTGGAAGAAATCCTTTTTATACTTCAGGAAGTAAGCGGGCCATGATATAGAAAAAAGGTAACTGCTCACAGGGCGCCGCATCTTTCCGAGGTCACGCCGGTTTACGTATGACTTATACGCGACACCGGCCTGCCTGCAAAAATCTACGGCACCCTGTAAACAGTTACAGGTACGGAGGTTAGCGAAGTCCAGATGCTTATCTCATGAGTAGTTACGAAAAAAGAACAGCAGGCCTTATCTAACCACCACACTTCGATCGTCAAATGGGGTGTGGTGACGAATCAATTTCAATCTTTTTTTGTCTATAACATCTCTCCTTGAATTCGGAAAATTTTTCTCTTTCATATACCCAACTCTACTGGACACACAGTATTTCAGTGGTATATTGGGGGGTTGTCCGAGGAAAATTTACAAATTTGCCTTTAATTTTAACAAGGAGAAAACAGTATGATGAAAGTTACGGTATTATACGGCCACCCGACAAGTTCTGAAGAATTTGAAAAATATTACGAAGACACCCACCTGCCACTCGTAGCGAAAATGGAGGGTATGGCTCGCTCTGAACTCACCAGATTTATTGACGGACCGGACGGTGGAAAACCAGCATTCTATCGCATGGCAGAGTTGTATTTCGCAACCGAAAAGCAGATGGACGAAACAATGGGGTCCCCCGAAGGCCTGGCTGCAGTTGCCGATATTCCTCAATTCGCAACCGGTGGTGTTACAGTGTTGGTTGGATCAACGCAAGAATAGTCGCTTAAATGTCGCCCGTGTTTCTCTGGGCGACATGTACTCCACTCCTGCCGCAGAGCGGCAGGCCTCAGGAAGACCTCTTACAGGAGGCGATTGCATGAGGATATTCCCGTCTGGAAATTCATTCTCAATAACAGATACTATTTTCTGAATCGAAGTATTTCCTCAAGTAACGGTGATTGATCCGGGAGTTGACGGTTCGAACATACCTCGCAAGGTATGCCTGGAACCGGGATGAAAAAACATACTTTGGGTAGCGACTATGCTTCCTACCCACGTCTTTCGGTGGAGCAACAGACAGGGTTCAGAATCATTAATCTCTAAAAGGTCGCATATCCATGGATCCGGCAGCATTGCTTCAACTACATGTTCCACAGCTGTAAAAGGTGCAAGCGTTATCAGATACTCACTTATTGTGGATTTGGTAAAGTCCTGCTCCAGCAAATCCGGTGCAATTTGAGGATTAACGTATCTGTCAGCAAGCTGCACCGGCGTATTATTCTCTTTATGTAAAATAGTCGCATGAAAAACTGACGAATAGGGGTTTAGTTCCATTGAGGCAGCACGTGCGGGTTTTGCTTTTTCCTCACAAAGCAGGTGTACAAAGGATGAGTGGCAACCACCTCTAGACTCAATAACTTTATCTATTGGTTGAACCTCAAACAGCGGTGATTGTGGTTTTTTCTCCAATACAAATGTGCCCTTGCCCTGAATACGGGTGAGTAGTCCTTCTGCACTGAGTTCCCGGATTGCCCTGTTGACCGTCATCCTCGACACATTTAGTGTAGTGACAAGTTCTGCTTCAGACTCGATCCTCATCCCGGGCAGAAGTGTCTTGGAATGTATCTTGTTGACGATATGATCCTTAACCAACTGATACCTTGTTTTTTTACCGCTTTTCTGTGACTGTTTTATCATTTAAATAAACTCATTAATCTTTTTTATTTTCAGATGAGTCAGCTCCGTGGCTAATTAGCAGATTCTCGTCTAAAAGTAGATTAAACCTGCCAGACAAAATGAGATCAACTGCAGCATCGATATCCGGGGCAAAATATCTATCCTTATCGTAAAATGGCACCCTTTCCCTTAACATAGCTTTTGCTTTTTCAAGCGGCTTGGAGGTCTTCAGTGGTGCCCTGAAATCCAGCCCCTGGCAGGCTGCCAAAAGCTCGATGGCTAAAATACCCGCCGTATTTTCCACCATATCCGTAAGACGTCTACCTGCAAAAGTGGCCATTGACACATGATCCTCCTGATTTGCCGAGGTGGGCATGCTGTCAACGGAGGCCGGGTGAGCGAGGGATTTATTCTCGCTGGCAAGCGCCGCAGAAGTAACCTGAGCAATCATAAACCCGGAGTTAAGTCCTCCTTTTTCAACGAGAAAAGGTGGCAATTTTGACATATTGGTATCAATTAGTAAGGCCATGCGTCTTTCTGATAGAGCGCCGATTTCGGCCAGGGCTAAGGCTAAATTGTCCGCTGCCATGGCTACTGGTTCTGCATGGAAATTACCGCCGGAAATAATATCCTGCTGCTCCGAGAAGACCAGCGGATTATCTGACACAGCATTGGCTTCAGTCAAAAGAACTTTCGCTGTATTTCTGATTTGGGTAAGACAGGCCCCCATAACCTGGGGCTGACAACGAAGAGAATATGGATCTTGAACCGATTCACAGGATTTATGTGAAGACTCAATTTCACTGTGACCTAGCAGGAGTCGAAAATTTGCGGCAGTTTCTATTTGGCTTTTATGCCCCCGCACTTCATGAATAAGAGCCTCGAATGGGCGCCTGCTGCCAAGAGCAGCTTCTACACTTAATGAGCCATTGACCACCGCCGCGGCAAAGAGATCTTCTGCCCTAAACAACCCCTGTAATGCAAAAGCTGTGGATGCCTGGGTTCCGTTTAAGAGAGCGAGCCCCTCTTTGGGACCCAGGACAATTGGTTTTAGCCCTGCTATTTCCAGACCTCTGAGGCCAGAGAGCTTTTCCCCCTTAAAAAGCACTTCCCCTTCCCCTAAAAGAACAGTGCTCATGTGTGCTAGAGGCGCCAGATCACCAGAGGCACCCACCGATCCTTTCTGGGGAATACATGGGTAAACTTGTGCGTTAACCAGGGAAATCAGTGCATCAATCACTTCTTTTCGAATCCCTGAATACCCCCTTGCAAGACTATTAATTTTGAGTGCCATAATGAGCCTTACTGTGGATTCATCCATCAACCTACCTATCCCTGCTGCGTGCGAAAGGACAATAGAATGCTGCAGCTCCTCCAGCTCTTCTGTAGGGATAACTGTGCTGGCTAGTAATCCAAAGCCAGTGTTTATGCCATAGATGACCCGCCCTTTTTCTATAACACCCCGAACGGTTTCAACAGATTTCTCAATCTGCTCAAAAGATGCTGGATCCAGCTCAAGGAGTACCGGGCCTTCGTTAATTGAACGAGCCTGTCGCAAGCTAAGTTTTCCTGGAACAATATTTATTCTCTTCATGGAGAGTACCTCTTAATTTTCCAACCAAAATATACACACAACCTGCTCACGCAACACATATGTATATACAACCTAGATCATAATGCAGCCAAAAGCAACCATCAACAGTGCCAGCAAAAACAACTTGTATATACATTACCACGATGGTACTCTAAAATTCAAGTTGTACGAAAAAGTCATCACTGCGCTTACTATTATTATACAACCAAAGAGTCGATCATGACTGCAAACACCAGGGTTAATACATCTATGAAAATTCATCTTATTGACAATTTACCGGACAAAACGGATTTTCGGACTGACTTAAGGCGGGCACCAGATCGGGGGTTCAGATTAAATAAACAACAGACTGTAGTGGCTTTGAAAAACGCACTTCGTTACATCCCCTCCGAGCACCACCAGGAGCTTATACCCGAGTTTTTGCAGGAGCTGAAAGAACATGGCAGAATATATGGCTATAGATATCGTCCTGCTGGTGCATTAAAAGCCAAAAATATCAACGAATACAAAGGTAAGTGCCTTGAGGGCAAAGCCTTCCAGTTAATGATCGATAATAATCTGGATTTTGATGTAGCTCTATACCCCTATGAACTGGTGACCTACGGAGAAACAGGCAGTGTATGTCAGAACTGGATGCAATACAACCTCATCAAAAGATACCTTGAGGAAATGACTGAAAACCAGACACTCGTAATGCAGTCTGGACATCCCCTGGGACTCTTTCAGTCAAGCCCCGATCAGCCAAGAGCTATTGTTACCAATGGCTTGATGGTGGGCCTTTATGACAACCCTGAGGATTGGGAAATTGCCTCACAAATGGGTGTCTCCTCCTATGGACAGATGACCGCTGGCGGATGGATGTATATCGGTCCCCAGGGTATTGTCCATGGAACCTATAACACCCTGCTCAATGCTGGCAGATTAAAATGTGGGGTTGCTCCTGATGGAGATCTTGCAGGGCTGCTATTTGTCTCTTCCGGTCTTGGGGGGATGAGCGGGGCTCAGCCGAAAGCTGCGAAAATTTCCGGTGCGGTATCCATTACAGCCGAGGTGGATTACTCTCGAATCGTCACACGCCATGAACAGGGTTGGGTTGATAAAGTCTCAGACAGCCTGGAAGAAGTTTGCAATATGGCCATGGAGAGTGTTGCTGTTAAGGCCAACACCTCAATTGCCTATCACGGGAACATCGTCGACCTGCTCGATTATCTGGCGGCTAACAGATTAAAGGTGGATCTATTATCTGATCAGACCTCGTGTCATGTTGTTTATGATGGTGGATACTGCCCCCAGGGAATAAGTTTTAAGGAGCGAACCCGTCTTTTAGCTGAAGATCGCTCAAAGTTTATTTCCCTGGTCGATAAGAGCTTAAAGAGTCATATAGAGGCAGTGGAGAGGCTCAGCCAACAGGGAACGTTCTTCTTTGACTATGGGAACGCATTTTTAAAAGCGGTCTTTGATGCCGGAGTCACCTCTGTTTCAAAAAATGGAATCGATGCCAAGGATGGCTTTATCTATCCATCATATTTTGAAGATATAATGGGCCCAATCTTTGATTATGGCTATGGACCTTTTCGTTGGGTGTGCCTGAGCTGCAACGCTGAGGACCTTGACAAGACCGACCACGCTGCGATGTCATGCATTGACCCGGACCGCCGCGCCGAAGACCGGGACAACTATATTTGGATACGAGATGCCAAGAAAAACAAAATGGTTGTTGGCAGCCAGGCACGCATTCTCTACTCAGATGCCAAAGGTCGTATGAATATCGCCTTGAAATTCAATGAAATGGTGCGTAAGGCAGAGGTCGGACCGATTATGCTTGGAAGAGATCATCACGACCCGGGTGGAACCGACTCCCCTTTCCGTGAAACTGCAAACATAAAAGATGGCAGCAATGTCTGCGCAGATATGGCCACGCACTGTTTTGCCGGCAATGCCGCCCGTGGGATGTCTCTTGTAGCTCTTCACAACGGAGGCGGGACCGGAATCGGCAAGGCCATTAATGGTGGTTTTGGCCTGGTATTGGATGGCAGCAGCCGGGTTGATGACATCATCCGTGCGGCAATGACCTGGGACGTAATGGGCGGTGTCGCTCGCAGAAACTGGAGCAGAAACCCTAATGCCATGGAGGTTGCAGCTGAATACAATCAGGAAAACAAAAATGGAGACCAGATCACTATTCCTTACCTTGCCGAAGACTCAAAGGTAGAGGATGCCGTAGAAAATATGTTCCTCAACTTACCCAGCCTACCTTAAGCTTACGGGGATAGCTATGTCTTTGCAATTATATCATAATGCCAGAATTTTTTCTCCCATTGACACTGGTAAACCCAGCTCAGGAATAAACCAGGGATCGCTCAAACACTACCAGCAGGGAGCTCTTCTTGTTGGCAATGGGATAATTGAAAAAATAGGTCCCGAGGCGGACATCCTTAAAGATCTGAACAGGAATGACTTGAATTCTGATATAGATTGTGGAGGAAAATGCCTCATTCCCGGCTTTGTTGACCCCCATACCCACTGCTGTTTTGCGAGGTTAAGGGAAGAGGAGTTTGAGCAGCGGATATCAGGCACCCCATATCTAGAGATTTTAAAACAGGGTGGAGGAATCTTATCTTCAGTAAAGGCGGTGTCAGAGGCCAGTGTGGATGAGTTGTATACCAATACACTCAAGCATGTAGCAAAAGCGACGAGCCTTGGCACCACATCAATGGAGATCAAGAGCGGCTACGGACTTACAACAGCAAATGAGCTAAAGATGCTCGAAGCAATAGCTCGTGTTGCGGCAAACAGTCCTCTTGATATTGTTGCAACATTCCTTGGCGCCCACGCGATCCCCCCTCAATTCAAGGGTGCCCCTGATGATTTTATAACCTTGCTGATTGAGGAGTCCATACCCGCTGTTAAAGCACAGAATATTGCCAATTTTTGTGACATTTTTTGCGAAGAAGGGGTATTTTCCATCGAACAGGGACGCCGTCTGCTCACCGCTGCCAGGGCTGCAGGAATGGGAGTAAAGATCCATGCGGATGAAGTCCATGATCTTGGCGGAGCCGCACTGGCGGCGGAGGTGAAAGCTATTTCTGCAGACCATCTGCTGGCCGCAGGTAATGAAAACATCAAAGCCATGGCAAAAGCCGGCGTCATAGCAAATCTATTACCCGCGACCGCCTATAGCCTTCGCAAACCTTATGCCCGCGCTCGTTCGATGATCAACCTGAACGTTCCAGTAGCCCTTGCAACTGACTGCAATCCAGGCTCAAGTTACACAGAATCCATGCAATTTGTCTTTGGACTGGCTGTTCTTAATATGGAGATGTCAACTTCAGAAGCACTTACCGCTGTCACCCTCAATCCAGCATACTCCTTAGGTCTTGCTGAGACAACAGGGAGCCTGGATGTTGGCAAACAGGCCGATTTCCTCTTGCTCGATGGAGAAAGCCCGGCTATCCTTGCCTATCACAGTGGTGTCTCCTCCGTGGCTGAGGTGTATAAAAAAGGCGTAAAGGTGAGCGGTTAAATTTTGAGTTTAATTTTGCAGATCAGGTAATAAAGATGACTAAAATTGTTGAATGCGTACCTAATTTTTCAGAAGGACAAAAGCCAAAAACCATAGAAGCCATTTCGAAAGCTATTGAAAATGCTCAAGGCTGTACTTTGCTTGACGTTGATCCAGGCTACTCAACCAATCGAACGGTATACACCTTTGTTGGCGACCCGGAAAGTGTTATTGAGGGCGCATTAGCCGGTGCCAGAGTGGCAAGGAAGATGATTGATATGCGAGGACACAAGGGAGAACATCCCAGATTTGGCGCCATGGACGTTTGCCCGTTTATCCCCGTTGCCGGTGTAACAATGCAGGAATGTGTCGAAATCTCTAAAACATTTGCTAAAAGAGCAGCAGATGAGCTGGCTGTCCCTTTTTTCCTCTACGAGGAAGCCGCCTCAGAAGAATATCGCAGCAAACTCCCTGACATACGAGATGGTGAATATGAAGGACTGGAGAAAAGGCTGCAGGATCCACGCTGGAAACCGGATTTCGGTCCAGACACCTTTGTCCCTGAGTGGGGAATCACCGCTACCGGGGCGCGCATGTTCCTCATCGCATATAACGTCAACCTGTTGGCCACACCAAATCAGGCGCACAGAATTGCCCTGAACCTGCGCGAGGCAGGAAGAGCTGAGGATGATCCTGGTAAACTCCCCCATGTTAAAGGAATGGGTTGGTTTGTTGAAGAGTATAACATGGCCCAGGTCACTGTAAATCTGACCGATTACCACGTAACCCCCATACATGTTCTTTTTGAAGAGGTCAAAAAGGAAGCCGCTATTCTCGGGCTCCCTGTGGCGGGTTCTGAAATAGTAGGGATAGTGCCGCTCGAGTCTCTGCTGATGGCAGCGGACTATTATATAAATAAAGAAAACCTCTTTATTTACCAGGAGGACCAGAAGCTGCGCCTTGCCATAGAACGTCTTGGCCTGAACTCGGTTGCTCTTTTTAAACCGGAAGAGCGGATTATTGAATATATCACTGCGGAAAAACCAGAGGAACCTCTTGCCTCAATGTCGACAAGAGCATTCATAGAGGAAGTTGCATCGCGAAGTTCAGCACCAGGGGGTGGCTCTGTATCAGCAGTGAGCGCCGCCATGGGCGTTGGGCTGGGCTCAATGGTGGCCAAACTCACCCATGGGGTTCGCAAATTTGAAGAGGTCCAGGCAGAGCTCGAAAAGGTAATACCTCTCTTACATAATGTCTCACAACAGCTTATCCCGATGATAGATGCCGACACCCAGGCATTTAATGAATTTATGGTAGGCTTACGAATGCCAAGGACCACCAAGGAAGATAAACGCCTTAGAAAAGAAAAAATGCAAAAAGGATTAAAGACCGCAATTGAAGTCCCTCTGACGACAATGCGTTTAGGTGATTCCGCCTGGGATGCCCTGACAGTTGTTGCCCGGCTTGGCAATCCAGCATCTGCATCCGATACACAGGTGGGTGCCACGGCTCTTAATACCGGAATATGGGGGGCTTATCAGAATGTTTTAATCAACATGGTTGATATTGAAGATATGGTTTTTAAGGCTGAAACACTAAAAGAGGCAGAAGAAATAATTCAGCATTCCCATACCAGGTGCAGTGAAGTATTGTCTATCCTGGATGAAAGATGACAGTCTCAAAGCGTTTTCAATATAACCGGTTGGAGTTCGCCGGATCCTTAGGGGACCTGGGGACACTTCTCCCCATAGCCATTGCCATGATTATATTTAATGGCCTCAGCCCTGTGGGAGTATTTTTGAGCATTGGTGGCTTTTACCTTCTTTCCGGTGTCTACTTTGGGATCACGGTGCCTGTCCAGCCAATGAAGGTTATCGGTGCATACGCTATTGCCACTGCCATGGATCCTGATCAGATCCTGGCATCATCACTACTGATGGGAGCTGCTCTTTTGATCATTGGTCTTACCGGTGCAATTGACCTCATCAGTAAACTCACTCCAAAGTCAGTTATTCGTGGAGTACAATTGTCCACAGGAATACTATTGGTTTCTGGAGGTGTAAAATTCATAATTGGAACCTCAAAATACCAGCTGCTGCAACAAGCGGTTGAGCCTCACCTTGCCTTTCAGTCATTTGCTTCAGTTCCCATTAGTCTGCTGATAGGCTCGGTTGCAGCTATTGTCACCCTGTTCTTTCTTGACAGTAAAAGATTTCCGGCTGGCTTGATTATAGTTCTGGGCGGAATTGCCACTGGACTGGCGTTAGGAGCAAGAGTAGACCTCAGCAACGCTATTAGTTTTAATCTTCCTGACATTCTACCGTTTGGCTTTCCTGGGAAAATAGATTTCACCTTTGCCCTTTTTGCACTGGTCCTTCCACAACTTCCCATGACACTTGGCAACGCGGTACTGGCATACACGGATCTTTCTAAAACTTACTTTGGCAATCGATCAGCGGGAATAACTAATCGAGCAGCCTGCGTAAGCATGGCTATGGCGAATTTTTTTAGCTTTATTGTGGGTGGCATGCCCCTTTGCCACGGAGCAGGTGGACTCGCAGCACATTATCGATTCGGCGCTCGAACAGCCGGTTCCAACGTCATAATCGGACTGATATTTTTAACACTGGCAATATTTTTCGGTGATGATATTGTCAAAATATTCAACCTCCTCCCCATGTCAATCTTGGGGGTTATGCTAGTGTTTGCAGGTTCCCAACTAACCCTCACCATAATGGATTTAGACCAGCGAAAAGATTATTTTATCACCACGCTGATCTTAGGAATCACACTCGCCTCAAACCTGGCGATGGGGTTTATTGTCGGCATGATCATAGCTCATCTTATCAGGTGGGAGAGACTCTCTGTCTAAACAGATAATTACCAAAACAAGACAAAACAAATTTGTTAGAGGAGGAAATGATGAAAACTCATAGCCAAACGAACGAGATTAACCGGATAGAAAAGCGAGCAATTGAAGTCTCAGCTATGGTATAAATCGGGGTCAGACCCCAGTTACATAGGTGGATATTGAAAGTATTTCCACTGGACGGCTCCGGTATGATCTTATTTAATGTCATCGACCAGAGTTCTGGTAATCCTGAAAATTACTAGTAAAAACAGTTAAAACAAGATAGGTTAAGTTAAGATAGCGTTAGGACGAAGGGGACTCAAGGCAGACCTGAAGAAAACAACGGCTTATCATCTGCTGCAGAAGCCTGCATGACTAATTAAGCAAACTGTTTTTCGTATCTTCAATTGTTTGGAGAAAAGTCTGTTTTCAAACCATCTCCCAGTTTAGACAAAAATCAACTCGACTAAATGTATTAATGGATCATCTTTTTCAATTCTGGCTTGTTAAACTCTCGGATATGGTTGACGGGGCGAGCCGTGCGGTTATTTTTTCAGCCAAGTCGACACAAAATTCCTACATGGCCACTCATTTTTGGCCGGTTGGAAACATTGAGACCATCATATTCGAGGAAGCCGTAAAGAAGGTCCTTTTAGATAAAAAATGCGTTCTCCAACAACATAGACACAACCGGGAAGAGACGGGTGAGCCGTTGGATATTGTTGCCTGTCCGTTGTTTTACGAAAAACAGCTGACTGCAGTGGTCGTCGTTGAAATGACCGGCCGATCGACTGCACTGCGACAGGAGATCATTCGACAAATTCAATGGGCTGCCAAATGGTTTGAAGCAATATTTGAGCAGCAGAACTCTTATGCAAAAGATCGGCTGGTCGCCCTTGTGGAACTGGTTGCTATCGGTCTTGAGCATAGGCATTTTACAGATGCGGCCACAGAAGTGGTGACGGAACTGACCACACGATTTTCCTGTGACCGAGTAAGTCTTGGTTTTCTTCGTGGCAGTAATGTTAAGATAGATGCCATTTCTCACAGTGCAGACTTTAGTCGACAGTCAGGTCTCAATAGAAATATCAGTGAATGCATGCATGAAGCGATGGACCAGGGCAGAACCATTTCCTACCCTGCCGAAAAAAACGCAACCTGCATAACCCGAAACCATGCCATTTTCACTTCGGAACATGGACTGAGCTCAATCTGTACCGTGCCTTTTGTTC
>JAAELB010000967.1 GCA_024227155.1 Desulfobulbaceae bacterium | reverse complement strand
TGTGAATTTGTCCGATATTGAAATGTGTATCATAATGTACTCATTGTGGTTGAATCTAACATACTGTAAACCACTCAAATTTCGCGAACCCTCCAATTTCGCGTTTTACGTGATCATTTTGCAAACTCGTGAACTTTAAAGGATGCAAAATGAAAGAGCTTGAAATTCTCTTTAAAATGAATGGTTATTTGCCTATATCACGATAAATTTGGCAAAATTCATGAAATTAAAAGGACATGAAAACATTTCCTGTCACAATCTTGAATATTTTTGGACGCCAAACTAAAGGGGTTTACAGTATTAAGTTTGACAAAGTAGATATTTTTTTCTATGCATGCATTCACTTCCTAATTCATTTCTGTTGTTTAGACTGGCTAGTTGTGGTTTGCATATTATGAAATATTTTTCCTTTAAACATAGATAACATTTTTTGTTTGATGTAGAATATGGTGTCCCCTTGGCAAGAAGTCTCCATTTCATTGAAAATTTGATATTTTTATCCTTCAGCAACCAAACATACTGACTCAAGGTTGTGGATTTTCTTTTA
>JAAELB010000966.1 GCA_024227155.1 Desulfobulbaceae bacterium | reverse complement strand
TGTGGGTGGCGAATTATTACTTTGCGTGTAAAAACAAACAATTGACAGATCTTGCTCCCGATAGCTGTCTGCCCTACCCTATCTAACCATGAACAATCTGATCGTGCTCCTCATGCATCTGTTGACTACCCTCGCCAAGCTTTTAGGTCCGGGTGGCGCAAAAACCATTGTTGCTAACAGCCTCATGAATAACATAAATCTAAGTTATTGATCCTACTTTCCGCGCATTTTGATTTCGACTTTTTCTTAATTATTGTAGTCAGAAATTTATAATATATCAGCCCGTTGTTGTGTTGGGACTCACCCATATCATGCTATTCAATCCACATTCTCCCAATAGTCTTCCTCTGTCATATCCAGCAGACCGAGTATTTCTTTCTGCAAGTCAGTCAACTCATCCCGGTAGACTTTGATTACTCGGTCACCTTCGACGATCTTATAATTCGAAATATCCTGAAAACGCTCAAATATCTTTGCTGTCGTTGGGTGGTAGGCGAGTCGATGCTCAGGGTAGATAGACAGCGCCTCTATATCGGTTGTCTTCATTTTTTTACGCACTTGTCTTTCAATGACAGCCTGAAGAATCAACGCCAAAAAAAACAACAGCATAATCGCTTCGACACGTTCTACTTTCTTAAACAGTGTAGGGGCAACATGATGCACACTCTTGAGCTGGCAAAATCGCTTTTCGAGCCGCGGTTGATATTTGTAAGCCTCCAATGCCTCTTTCGCCGTCATGGCCTCATCAGTGCAAAGGATCGGAAAGATACCATCGACCTTTTTCTCCCGATCCAATGCTTGTTTGTTTCTGCTCCAGGAGAGTGTGTATAGAGTTTCAACGATCGTTTCATACTGGGTATCTTTACCTGGTCTGCCTTTACCGATTTGCTTTGTCCACTGTTGTTTGACTTCACCGATTTCGGTGAGATAAAAAGCTTCGACACCATGGCTTTGCAGTACCTTTTCTACACGCTGTTCGATCTGCTCTTTGGTTTTTAAATCCCTCGCATTGAGTTTCCCCATCAATTCCGTCAGATCATACTC
>JAAELB010000965.1 GCA_024227155.1 Desulfobulbaceae bacterium | reverse complement strand
TGCTACATATTTGATATTCAAATCCATTAAATGCTGTGGTTCTCTACATTTCTGGAAAACTAGACATTCATAGCATTAACAGTCCCAAATTGGTTTCAAACTAACCAAAACTATATCTAAACCTCTAGATTTTAGCTAAAAATGCCAGGGGTAGGTGTAAAAGTACCCAAACTATCTTTCTCCAGGATTGGTTTAAATGCTTCAGATTTGATATTCAAGTGCATTGAATCTAGGGTGGTGTACTACAGTTATGAAAAACTACACATTGATAGCATGAATAGACTCAAATTGGGTTCAAACTAACCAAAGATACGTCTAAACGTCTAAATTTTAGCTAAAACTTTCATGGATTAATGGTTAAAATGCCAGAAACATGTATACCATGAGATTTTAACTAAACAATGGCTGGGATGGGGTTATAAATGCCAAACACGATCTTTCTTTAAGATTGGGTTTAAATGCTACAGATTTGATATTCAAGTGCATTGAATTTGGGGTGGTGTACTATACATTTATGAAAAACTATACATTGATAGCATGATAGTCTCAAATTGGCTTCAAACTAACCAAAGATACGTCTAAACGTCTAAATTCTAGCTAAAACTTTCTTGGATTATGGGT
>JAAELB010000964.1 GCA_024227155.1 Desulfobulbaceae bacterium | reverse complement strand
TCTGTTTGATTACCCTTCCATCAATCTGTTTACGGAGTATCTTGCTGGAAAGTTAAGACCCAAAGAAGAGGATGCTGCAGAGGAATTATCCACCAAAAATATGGCTGATAAGGACATTGACTTCGAACTGACTGAATTTCAAAACCTGTAGCATAGTAGTCAAATAGAAGTCAAAACTGAGCGGCGGGACGCTAGGTCCTGTTGCAAAAAAAACGCTAAACGCAGGAAGGTCTAAGCAGGCTCTCAAATAACAAATCTCTAGTTTGCTGATATTGCTAGACCTTTATCCATGTCACCTTGGCCTATATTCGGAACAAGTTTGAAACCAAGAGAGGCTGCCCTTTTTTTTACATTTTTAAGGACCCGAATTGCATATTGTTTTTCATAATATTCTTTGCCGTGATCAACATATTCTGTTCCATTTTTAAGCATACTGTAAAAAGTACGTGCCAATTTATGCGGTGTAGCTGTAATTGCTTTTGGGGCACCAAGTCTTGTTCGCTGTCTTCGATAAAATGCTCCCAATGCACTATTTGACCCATGAAGAGTGTAGGCCGACATACGAAATGCTGCTGCAGCCCTATTGGCGGTAGGTTTTGTTTTACTACTCAACACTTTCCCTCCTGTAATTTTATTGTTTGGGCTTAACCCAAGCCAAGAGGAAAAATGTTTTTCTGTTTGCCAGTGACTCATATCAGTTCCAGTCTCAGCTAATACCTTGAGGACACTATTCTCATTCATTCCGTCAATACTTGTCAAATCAACTCCTGTCAGACGATAAAGTTCACTATGAACATCAAAATTCAGGCTACTCTTGTTTTTTCGTTTTTTGTTAGTGGTGGGGGTACCAGTTTGATTTCCTTTTGATTCAAGTGAAGCCAGTTCATTCTCTATTACCGCATCAGCTCAAAAATAAGGGCTTACAAGGTGAATTCACTCGGACACGGCAAAAAGCGCCGATCATTCCTCACTCTGCTTTTTGCCGCAGGTGATTTGCTGAGTTGGACCGAAAAGTACTAATACCCAATGTATAAACTTCACCCAAGAAACTTTGTTAGTGCATCCATAACATTGTGTGAAGCATTCTATAATTACCCTATATTCGAATATATTATTCCAGATCCAACATATAGAAAAAACAACCTAAAATATCTTTGTCATTTTTTACTTCGTCTTGGAAATGCTAGAGGTGAAGTTATTACCCCAACTGAAACAATAGAAGGTGTGTCGATTTGGTTTTCCTCAGATAAAACAAACATTTCTGGCATAGAGGCAATTCAAGCGGGACTATTAAAACTACCCTTCCAAGTAGGCCTAAATTCATTTCGAAGATTCATGAAAATTGGAAGTATTAAAACAAAAAAAAGAGCTGCAATCATTTATAGGCCATATTGGTTATGTGATATGATCGGTGTAAACCCTATTTCCCAGAAACTTGGATTTGGTGGCCAAATGTTTAATGCAAAATTGAAAGAATTTGATGAATCCAATATGCCATGTTATTTGGAAACCAGTAAGCATAGTAATATTCACTTTTATAAAAAGTTTGGGTTCACAGTTTTACATGAATACAAAATACATAACATCAATGTATACTGTCTACTTAGAGAGCCGGATATTAACATACTAAAGTATTAAGAAATATAATGTCCAAACGCTAAACACTGACAGCAAAACATCGGCGAAATTTGCAGTTTTATACATACGTATAGAATTCTTTGCTTATTCGGCCTTATTGGTTCGCAGTTTTGCTACAGGCAGGTAGCTTTCGTGGCTGACTGCTGACTCCACCCCTTTAAAGGCATCGGTAGTGTTATGAAAAATAGGTACTGTCAATAGCCTTGCACACCCAGTCTTTTAAAGGTTTTGACAGTGGGTGAACACCAATACCCGGCCTATAGCCGTCTTCTTTAACAGCGTGGTCAAAAAGATCTTTTGGAACAGTCATTTTGGCTATATCTTCAGCACCTTCATGTGTCCTTTTGACGAGTGTTACCTGAGGGGGAGTTTCCCAATCATAAACGACAAAATAGACCGATTCCTGATTCTGATAAGAGACAAATTCATGCCCTCTGGTCCAGCCTGAGCCCCACTCAAGATACATGTCTACAGCTTTATCCGGTGTCATTGACCAGTCAATGTCATTTACCAGGTTTCGATTTCGCTTGAGTTGATTAAAATTCAACATATCTCCCTCCTGTACAGTCCGCCATAGTTCCTAAAAATCCTACTTTTTGAATAAATCCATCACGTGGTTTATTTGACACGGCACCACAGAGTGGTACCCTGTCAACAGTGATAACTATTGTTAGCGTCTTGTGTTCCCAAAATTTATCAGATGTTAGGACAAGGGGTTGTATGTTCTCAATTTTAAAAGAGAAAAATAAATTGTATTGAAGTGATTTTTTAGGCTCACGCTACAGAAAAATGCTCAGAATTAGGCTTTAGGTTTAATGAATACACAGTAATGTGGTGTGTTTGTTCGGATTTACAGTCAAACATTAGATCCAAATCTTGGTAGTGTTATGAGAAATTCGTTTCGGTGAGAGAAATGATAATGAGTGATGGTATTACTGTATGAAATGGATATTGATTACTATTCGGAAGGATTTTGTGAAAATGGAAACTGCGTGAGTCGAACCAGCAGACCTCTTTAAACACTGGGTTTGACGAGCAACTAGAAAAGCAATGGGCAAACAACACCTTAAGATAGTAAGCAGAACAACAAAACAAAAGCCAAAGGAGGTAGGTGTCAAGGCAACCTTAACCTTGACACCTTTTTTTCTTCAGCATTGCTTTGATGTAGTGCTTCGATCTGAACAGGCTGACTCGAATCTGAACCAAGCTCAATCACCAAGCTCAATCACCGGTTCAGCCTTGTGTATTTCGACCTTCTGGTGCTCCATTTTGAAGAAGCCGCGATTACCAGCTGTTGCATTGGTTGCCCAGGTAGCAGGATCAGAATCGATGATTCTGTATTTACCCGGTTTCAGGACTACCTGTGGTGCGACCCGCCAATAGAGACTCGGGGGTCCGGATTTACCAGAGAGGTTTGCAAGCCCTTTGGCCTGCCAGGGACCTAAGATTTGGCCATCAGATCCCTGAATGGAGATAGTGCCGGGCTCACTGCCGCGACCACCATTCCAATGATATGTTTGGATCGTTTTCACCAGAATGGACGTTTTGGTATTGATGACGATGGGTACCGATGGCCCATTCTTTACTGCAGCCTTGTTGTGTGTGGATGCAAGTTTGACACTCCCGACAGGCACGTATCTGCCATCTCTATCCGTTCCTGATGTATCGGCATCAGAAGGGCTAATAGCTTCTAACTCTTTTTTTGTCGCAGGAGCGAAACACACCGCAGCCCAATGACCGCCGATGGTGTAATTCTCAAAGTATGTTTTGCCATTGTTCGAGTCTCTCTGCGTTTCATAACGAAGTACTTGGCCCGGATTGACCAGTGGATCCATTTTCAGGGAAGGATCTTCAAACTGGGAAAGGTGGAAGAGATATGAGTTGTTACCCTTGATTATATAGGGACCATGCCGGGTCCACTTGTTCGGCTCATCGCGGCCATTGGCCCCAGCATCGGCCAGCCAAAGCCACCATCCCCCCGGCCTTAATGATCTACCAATAGTAATGCCCGGGGTATCTGAGTGCCCCCTGGGATTTATGGTATCCCAAGCACAGGGTGCCTCTGAAAAAACACCTGGCCGAGTATTGCCTAGAGTTAATGGTCCAAGCCGTTTGAGGCAGGTGGCCGCCCATTTATCACCTAATGTTTTTATACGATAGTATGCCACTGCGACATCTTTAGTTGGTGTGGAATATTGAATCAGATCCGATGGGTTTTTTAAAACCTGTGGCAGTTCAGGTCCAAAATCATTGATCAAAAAAAGGTATTTGTTCCCTCCCTCAAGTCGATATTGCCGGTGAGTACGCCACCTGCCAGGCCTGGACCCCCTTGCATTCGACTGTCCCACCCATAGTTCATAAATCCCTGCCTTCACTCTTTGTCCCGGATGAGGGGTGAGGCCAGCAGGTCTGTAAAGTCTGGCGCTGTCCGGGCAACCCTCAGGCTGAACCTCAGCGCTTCTTCGCCTAACGGTAATAACAACTTCTGCGCTCTCGGATTTTCTGTTACCATCTATGACCGTGACGGACACTGTCTTCGTTCCCGGCGTGGAGAAACTCTTCGTTGTCTGGTACTGACGAGCGTTTCTCGTCCCTTTCTCTCCGATAGACCACTCGTACGTGAATGGGGCCCTTCCCCCGTGGACGATAGCAGTAAGCTCAACGCTTTCACCGACATATACTTTAAGTTTGTTACTTGTCAGAGAGACTTCCAGTGATTCCTCAGGCGGTTGCTTAGGTGGAGGTGGAGGTTTGGCATCCGCGTTAAAGACATATTTAAAGTGCCGGATACCCTTGCCACCTTCCCCCCGTACAGTCGGACTGAAATAGAGAATGTCCTTGTGGTTGCCCTTTGGGACTAACCATTCGCTTTTTACGTTACAACTGTCTGAACTTCTTCCAGCACCACTCCCGATTCTTGGGTCACATGTCTCCATCGGTGCAGTTCTACCCATAACCACACGACCGTCTGGGTTCATTAATGTTATATATACAGAAACATTGCAGCCAGCATTGTTGAAATACCCCCCCCTGGTATCCTGGCCTTTGAGAGAAGCCTGTCGGATAAACTGTATTTTTTCGTCAGGTATCATGATTTTTGGCGGGATAGACCAATTTGCTTCACAATTCGATCCGCCCGAATAACCGCCTTTACCGGGACGACGGTATCTCATTTTCAGACTACAAGACGTGGCCGAAGTTTTCACCTCATTAACGATCTGCTCTCCACCTAATGGGGTAGGGGTGTCTTCGGATGACTGTTCCACAAGCGTCCATGCTCCTCTGGTTGAGGCAACGGGACTATTTATGAGCACGAAAAAGGTAACAAATAGGGCAAATAGAATCATCCACATTTTTGATTGGAATATATTCATTTCTAAGCCTCCGCAGAATGGTAAGAATTTGGTCTTGAGGAACGAATAATCTGAATATAGCTGTAAAAATCCTGGTCCAGAGGGTCAGGATTTGGGTAACCCCGGTAAGGCTTGGTCTTGAGCTTTTTAACCGATCAAACACGCGAATTGATGTTCTGCCCTTTATCATTCCAACATAACTAGATATTGATATCTTCAGTGGAACCAGCACAAGAAGGTACACATGGTCAATCTATATCATATTGGCAATGTCAGATCGTTTGTTTAAATTTTCGAAATAGGCTTATTTGTTATCCCTTGATTATTGGTTGTGGGGACAACTTGAGCATCGAGTAACATTGAGTCGTACAGATAGCGAAGCCTCTGTACTCTCTCCTGGCCCAAAGCACTAAGCTTAATAGATTGTACTGAAACCTGGTGATTAAATCAAATGCGGCTGACATATATTGTTCCATGATATTCACCTCGACTCCCTTCAGAATCACATATATAAGATTCTTGTAACCATGTCAGGCATTGGCTCCGGATCTGAAGTGAAATAGATTCGGTGCGAATACTATGGAATTTAAATAAAAGATGGAGAATGGCAAATATTTGATGCTGATTGATAATATCCGGCCACTGCTGCTATAGCAAAAACTACCCGGTGTACGGTGCTACGGATGACTTAAAGTGCTATCTTTATTTGGCCTCATTCTACAGATTTACAATGGGATTGCTGTCTGCCTCCCTCCCTTATAACCGGGCATGATAATATGGAAAAATATCTCTCAACGAAGCACCAAACTACTATAGCTCCTCTACGATTAATCTATAACTGTGATAGATGCCCGATATTTCATTAAGAGTGAGTAACAATAAAGAAATCAAGAAAATCAATACCTAAGATTTGTGCAATGAAGTTTGCCTTTAACCTGGAGACGATGTAATCATTGTAAGAGGAGGGGACTGATTTTTTTTCACGTTGTTTTGTGAAAATTAATCTGTCTCCCGGTTTTAATGAATCTAAAAGGAGGAAGAATGAAAGTTTACATTTTAGCGTTTATTATTGCTTTTTCAATGGTCAGTACTACAAGCTATGCAATGGAGGTTGATGGTAATAAACTCCAAATCTTTTGTGCTCCGGATAATAAAGAAATCGTAGAAGTTGGGATTTGTAAGGGACTTCTAACTGCTGTCGTCAGTAGCTTTGATAGCTGGCCATATTGCGAGATCGAAATCGAAGGTGGGACGAAAATTTTAGCACCTTTTTGCGATGGCGACTGCGAAATACCCGTCACCATAAATCTTCCCAATGAAAGATCTATCACCCAAGTAAGGGATAATGTAATAAAATATCTTGCTGCTCACCCTGAAAACTTGCACTACCCCTCTTACTGGCTAGCTAGACAAGCACTTCATGAAGCTTACGGAATTAAAAAGGCGGAATAATTATTTAAGGGTCTTGACTAGAACAGAGGCTGATCCCTGAATAAATTAAGTAGTTTCCATTCTGAAACCTCCCAACTCAGCGAGGTCCTGTGTGGAATTGAGACCATTTGTCAGGGTGATAACTTTATTGTCTGGGGAAGAATTGTCTATGGTGGTTTGCTACTACCTGGGCAATAACTATATGAGTAGATTCAGATACCAGCTGCTCTGTGGGTAACACTAAAGCTTTTTCTTTAACAGGATGTGAAACTAGAATAATGGGTAAAAGAGCAAGCTTATAGAGAGAAAAACTTAACCATGAGTTACATCTACTTATAATAAACCCCGTTGTTATCTGTCGGGTAAAATATTCAATACCATAAGATCACCGTACATACTTTGTTCGCCATCACGTCCTTGCTTGCCACTTAAAATGAGTTGAGAGGATGCTCCGTAGACCATATTCATTGCCTGAAACTTTGTGCCTAGCCATCTCTGCCAATGAATATTTCCTTTAAAATCAAGTCTGTGTAGGGTTGAGTAGTCTATTGATGTGTATGGTAAGGTTGACTTGCCAAGGATGAATATCTCTTTGTCTTCTGTAATCGTAAGTTGAATACCTGTATTGTCATCTTTGTCGGCAATTATTTTTTTCCACTCTATTTCACCTATTTCACTGATTTTTAATATCAATATGTTCTGTTGGCCCTCGCCCAAAAGCCCCATATGCCCGGTTGCCAAAAATCCTCCGTCGGGGAGCTGTCGAACAACGTTCAATCCTTCCCTGCCTTTCTCTTCATAGCGTTTATTCCAGACTACATTTCCATCTATATCTAGTTTGAGGAGAAACGCATCTATGAAACTGGCGCCCGGACGTTCTAAACTGCCACATACAAGAAGACTATTATCATCGGTTGTCATGATATCGGTTGCAGATATTCGGTGAACATCCTGAAACCCGGTTTCAAGTCTTTTGGATGAGATGAATGAACCGGATGAGGAAAACTTTATGAGACTCATCTGGTAATTACTGCTTGCCAGCACTGTCATGGTGTCATCTTGGTGAATGGCTGCAGCAATTGCAGTCTCACTTGTAGATTCTTCCCCATATTGAGTTTGCCAGAGTATCTCACCGTTGGAATCATGCTTGATAAGAAGGATGTCCCTATAGCCAATAGGTCCTTTGGTTGCAGCAATGATGGTTGAATTATCTGATGTAACAACTAAACCGTTTGGGGATTCATTGCCTGCAATTTCGATCTGTTTTTTCCATAGGATTCTACCGTCATCCTGGGCTTTCATTATTAAGAGATCTGATCTGCTATCGTATGTCTGACCGGAAATAACGAAATTATTGTTGCCAGCTGGGATAATGTGTGAACCATAAACAATACGTCCTCCACCTATAGTCTTGAGCCAGTTTTTCTCAGTGTCAGTAATTTCTATATATGGTGGAGTCGGCAGGGGAATAGTATTTGCCTGCTTAGCTTTTGCTGAATACTGAGGATTGCTCTTTGTGGCTAAAAAACTACCCCCCGATAAAAAGATCTCAGCTGAAATAAAAATTATCAGCGGGAGTATTGCTGCAACAGTCAATTTCAAAAAAGGATTGTTCCTGTTAGAGGGTATTTTTTTCCCATCTGCAGTTTCAAATATCACTTCGGTAGCCAGCGATCGCTTTTCAGTTATCTCAGATTCGTCATATAGGTCTTTCTTCTCCAATATCTTTAATAAACTGTCAATACCTTGGTACGTTTCATTGCCAAACTGATCCCTGCACCAGAGGAAAAAATTTCTGCCATCTTTGAAAATAAAGTGGTAACCACCATAATTGGCACTAGAGAGAAGTAATGTTTGTCCTGCCATTCGTGCTTGATCAGATCCCCTTCCGGCCAGTGTTCCAAGTGCCATTAGCCAAATGAGCCATTTAGGTGTTTTTAAATTTGCAGGTGAGACCTTCTCTAAATCATGGAATAGAATTTTTTCGTCAAAAGAAAAAGAGTCGATATGAATTCCATCAGGGATAAAATCGATGTTAAAAGAAGCAAACCATCCGTTAATTTTAAGCATCCATACACCACACAATGCTAACGGCCAGAGGAAAAGGGCGATGATCCACCAGAGAGGAAAGGCCTGGAGTGCACCTGTTATAAAAAATGGCAGGCTAAAGAACAGTGCAAAAAAGATCATCGAAACAGTATCACCTACAACTATACGCCATTTTGAGAAGGATAGGGTGGTACCGGGTTTTTTGTTTTGTGGAAGAAATATATAGAGAAAAATACCAAGAACTGTTGCCATGTATGACCATTGCCTGAGCGGGAAAAATAGATTTTCAGGTGGCATAGAAGAACCGGTGAATCCATCCCCGAAAGCAAAATCTTCTCTTGAATAACGATTGATAGTGATGACTAAGTAGTTACTGGAACCTCTGTTACTGGAGTGATAATAGAGTTTACCGTCAGAATTTTGTGAAAGTTGATTGTGAATTAAACTGGCCGAAATTGTTGAAGGTTTTAACCAAAGAGATGGCCCACTACCTCTGAATCTTTCAAATTCACTGTCGGTATCCGGATTTGATAAAAAGGAGGAAATGTCACCAAGCAAAGTGATTGTATCATGATCATCAGGTTGATATTCACTGTTACTGATTGTTTCTTTAATATACTCTGAAATAGGAAGAGAGGTGAGGTATCGTTTTTTCTCAGTAGAAAAACCAAATTTTGTAATATTCTTTTGGTGAACTGCAAAGTCAACTATTTTGAAAGATATCCTGGGGCTCAGATCTGCATAAAAAAACATACAGATTGATATTGATAGACCCAAGAGTAGAAATATACGTCGCCATAATTCAATCATAGATCATCATCCCCTACTAAATTCAGCGTGCAATCTGAGCTTGTATTTGAACCTGTTACATATCTGAATTACTAAATAAAAACGATACACGGTGGTTCATACAGGGTATCCGAAATGTTTATCAACCTGGCATTTCTGGTTGCTGCTATTTTTTGTTTGCGGATTTTAAGTTGTCAACCAGCTCATTCAGGTTCAAGTTGGTTGGGGCAGGTATTTTTAACTCTGCTGAATGAGTAAGTGTTCTGTCTGTGTAGTAATATGAAAGAAAAATACCATAAAATGGCTTCTTGATAATTGTGGTTTTTGTCAGTCCGGAGAGCGGATAATCCCAGTTGTGGAAGGAGCCATTGAAGTAGGCAAACTTTTTACCGATTAAAACTTTCCGATCACCATTCATCTGTTTGTTAAACGTATAGACTGGCATCAGGAATGCTGCAATTAGGGGAAATAACAGACCTGAAAACATGAGAATAGCAAATTGAAGTCTGTCCTCATCCATGAAGAAAAGAAAAACAGAGGTAAAGAAGATAAAGAAGAAGGCAATTATTGATATGATCACCTTGTTTTTTTCCAGCGATTCTTTTTTGGCCTCCCTTGCATATTCAACTAGCTGGGATTCTGATAACTCCCATTTAGCAAGTAGTGAAATACCTTGTTTTAGTGTATCCATCTTTTTGGCTCTGTTTCTGAAAATGAGCGCGATAAAAATAGATGAAATAAATAGGAACAAGGAACCCAGGACAGTGGGATATTGCCAATAACTGCTGTCATCCGCTATAAGCGGGGAGAAAAGGAGTACAAAGAAAAAGGAGGCAGCAAACCAGAATCTTTTCTCAATTTTTCTTTGACTGTTGGCTATATGCATAGGATCAAACCAGTTAATAAAAAAAATTGATAACATTAGGTAGCTATGTGCTGTGGAAATACACTAAGTGCCTGAATACGCATAATACTTCTCTACTTATCTCATAAAACATGTCAAAAATCAACTCAATAGCTTCCTCTTCTTCAGGGTTAAGCGGTGGCTTGGTTACTCCGAATAATTTCAACTCAATAGCTGATTGCCAGTCATAAAGGCTAACCCGCTAAAGGCAATGGTTTTCATCTGGGCTTCATTGGAGATAGCCTGTTCAATTGAGATATTTTTATCGCCTAGTCAGGTCAAATAGAAAATCAGTGTTTGGGATTATCGGCATATTGATAGGATCAGAGTACAGATATGCACCACGGCAGGTGAATTTCTCAAGATTGCGTAGTTTTCTCAACTTTTCTTTCTGGATGCCACTCAGCGTCTTGAATACCTTGGCAAAACTGGTGGCATAGAGATAGGCGAGCTCTCCATCCAGTTCTCCGTATCGGTGAGCGAGCGTGCGGAGTGTGTCTTTGTCAACGAAAGGAGTTGTCATGAAATGCCGCAGCTGGACAGAAATCGCACGTCGAGTCTCAACGATTTGCTGTAAGGCGTTTCGTTGCAGATCGATCAGAGCAACAATCTGCTGTCGTTGAGAATTGTTGAGTATTGTCAGCATCATTTCGCCACTGTTGCCGGTCAGGCTGGTGGAGATAGAGTAGCCGGGATTTCCCATTGCAGGTCTGTCCTTCATGTAAAATCCACCAAAATAGGTGCCGTGTCGTTCCGGGCAGAAGTAGGTGTCCGCTTCATTGGATCCTTTGTACCAACTGAACATTTCACTGGCGTAGGTCATTACTGCCACATGGGCTCCATGTGACATGCTTCTTTTATAAACCTGATCCCTTTTTTGGGGCCATGTTGTGGATTTACCAAACTTGAGTTTGTGTAAATCTGCCTTCTGTTGTTCAGTAAGGGATCGAAGAATATTGCCCAACACCTCTGCCCGCCGGTAGGCAAGTAAACCATCCAATTCGAACATTTCAGCGGTATATGCCATAACCGATGACTTATCCAGGCCGATACTTCCTGTTGGGATATCATTTTCAAGAAGACGGCGATAGGCCTTAATCAAAGAGAAACGCTGGAGGGCAAGATCTCGGATTTGTTGGACCTGCTCATGGGCGAGGAGTATGAGCTGGTCTTTCTGGGCATTGTTGAGCACAAAGAGCATATTATTGGCAATTGTAGGGAGAAAATTCGTATTATGTCCGAGTGCCCCAGTATCTATATCACGCATGTACTGGAAACCAAAAAAATCAGATACCTTGCCGGGAGGAATGAATGTGTCGCTGCACAAATCACCTGTAAAGAAGGCGAGTCCGTTAAAGGCGATGGTATGGAGTTGGGCCCGATCTGATATTGCTTGCTCAACTGAGTAGTTTCTTTGTGTACCTGTAGGCTTTGT
>JAAELB010000963.1 GCA_024227155.1 Desulfobulbaceae bacterium | reverse complement strand
GAGGCAGGCAGTGAGCAATCCTTAAAGCTGGACCTAGTGGTAGCCGCGCACATCAGAAATGTGCTCAACATGACAGGTGGGAAAATTCACGGTCCCGGAGGAGCTGGGGAACTCCTGGGAGTGAATCCCAATACTCTTCGTACCAAGATGAGCAAGCTTGGCATTCAATTCCGAAAGAATAAGTAACCATTTCTGACGACCTAGCAAACGGTGGCCAGGTGTTCTGCGGCAGGGTTAATATTGCCACCTCTCATCTAACGCTAAATAGAAAATAATCTGATTTTACCATAATTCCTGTAAAACGCTGATTTCTATGAAATTGCTCCTATGTTGACGGTCAAACGGTAGATTTACAGGAATTAAGCTCAATCCAATATCACATGTGTCGATTGGGAGTTGGCAGTTCAAATCTTTGAGCTAGCAGTCGATTTTTTCCCGATCCCATAGTACAATTGCTCGAAAAAGGAAGTAAAGTTCGTTTCAAATCATTCATTCTCAACATTGGAAATGAAAATATCAGTGACAATTTCAATATAATCCTAACACCCCACAAGGGGGTATAAGTGCCTTGTGGGTAAAAGTAACTTCACGATTTCATAAAGAGTTCCTGAGTTTCTTGTTTTTTATGACAGAAGTTCAGGAGTAAGGCACTAATGACCAAATCGCAAACCTATCAGCGCAAAGAATACCTGGCCCGGATCAACCGGGTCATTGATTATATCGACGGTCACTTGGACGAGCAGTTGTCGCTAGAAAAACTATCTGAGATCGCAAATTTCTCTCCTTTCCATTTTCACCGGATATTTTCGGCCATGATGGATGAGACGCTTAACAGGTTTATTCAACGCGTACGACTTGAGCATGCTGCTTCCCGGCTAGTGTCCAACCCTAAACTGTCCATCACCGAGGTTGCTTTTGAGTTCGGCTTCTCAGGTTCTGCTTCCTTCGCACGCTCTTTTAAAGAATATTTTGGCAAGAGTGCAACTGACTGGCGCATTGATAAACTCAGGGCAGATAGCAAGAATTGCAAATTGAATAGCAAGGCTGGGCAAACTTTTGGCAAGGATCGACAAGCAACTGAAGTTATCTTCCTCTATCCTTATCTCAGTTCCCAAACCTATAAAAAATGGAGGATTGAGATGAAAAGAGACAATGCGACCATACTTACAGCAGATGTCGAGGTAAAAGAGTTACCTGATATGGAGGTAGCCTATGTCAGGCATATCGGCCCATACGCTGGTGATGCCAAATTATTTGAGGGTTTATTTGCAAAAATTATGACATGGGCCGGTCCACGGGGGCTGATCAGATTTCCTGAGACGCTGATCATGAGCGTCTATCATGATGATCCGAATATCACAGATGAGGCAAAACTTCGGACCAGCATCTGCCTAACTGTTCCGAGAGAGACAAAGAGTGATGGTGAGATTGGCAGGATGAAAATCACTGGCGGTACATATGCAATTGCAAGCTTTGAGCTCTTTTCCAACCAGTATCCTGAAGCCTGGCAGTCAATATACGGGGGTTGGTTACCCGATAGCGGCTACCAGCCTAATGACGGAGCACCATTTGAGATTTACAAGAATGATCCGCGAGAACATCCGGAAGGCAAATGCCTTGTCGACATCTGTATCCCGGTAAAACCACTGTAGTACTCACTTGCTCTCCAAGCCCGGGTCATCCCGGGCTCATCCTACTTCAGGCTGTCGCTATCGGTTTTACCGGTAAATTTATGGTGCTGAACGCTCTCTTTTCTCTCCTTATTATTGCCAATTTCAACATGTCTATTTCCCTTAATTCCCCAGTTTGTAGCTTGTTCCTGTAAATGTCACACCTGATCATGCCACGTAAACCGATCCAAAATGGAGCATTCTTGAAGCAGAGATTGTTCCAGATAATGTTTGGACTGTTGTTTTTGAAACTGATTTGATCAGTTACTTAATGCTTCTTTAACTGCCCGGCCAAGCTGATTCATTGAATACGGTTTTTTTATAAATCCGCTAGCACCAAGTCGAAGTGTCGCCTTGACATCATCACTTTCCGAAAACCCGCTGGCAATAATTGCTTTTTGATTTGGATAGAGCTTAATTATTTTTTCATACGTTTGACGCCCATTCATACCGGGTGCCATCAGCATGTCTAACAATATTAAGTTGACCGGATTTTTCTTAACAAATTCTATAGCCAACTCACCGGAACTAACTGAGTCAACATTGCATCCTATGGTTCGTAACATCTGGCTGGCTACATCTCTTAGGTGTGGTTCGTCATCGACAATTAAAATGTGTTCATTGATATGACATATTTCTTCTGCTTTATTATTCTTGACTTGAATGACACTTTTCTTTTCACTGACTGGGAAATAGAGTTTAAAGCAAGTTCCATTCTCATCACTCTCTACGAGTACTTTTCCATTGTGATCCTCCATGGTGTTCCAGACTACTGTAAGACCAAGACCAGTGCCGCTT
>JAAELB010000962.1 GCA_024227155.1 Desulfobulbaceae bacterium | reverse complement strand
TTTGTGTATATACCTTTTTTGAACACTTTTGATATGGCGTTTTCAATACTGTCAGAAGCTTTGGCAAGGTTAAAAGTATATTTGAGCATCATGGCAGCTGAAAGAATTTGGGCAATCGGGTTTGCTATACCTTTTCCTGCAATATCAGGAGCTGAACCGCCTGCTGGCTCATATAGCCCAAAGTTGTGTTCATTCAGGCTGGCAGATGATAGCAATCCCATGGAGCCTGTTATCATGGCGCATTCATCTGATATTATATCACCAAACATATTGCCGCATAGAAGCACATCAAATTGGTGGGGATCTCTGATAAGTTGCATTGTGGTATTATCAACATACATATGATTTAGTTTAACATCAGGGTAATCCTTTGCTACACTTGACACAACTTCCCGCCACAGTACCATGGAGTTTAAAACATTAGCTTTGTCTACACTTGTAACAATATTATTTCTTTTCTGTGCAGCTTCAAAGGCTAATTTGGCAATGCGCTTTATCTCCATACGTGAGTAGACCATAGTGTCAAACCCTATTTCGGTATCTCCTGAACCCTTCCTTCCTTTAGGTTCTCCAAAATATAT
>JAAELB010000961.1 GCA_024227155.1 Desulfobulbaceae bacterium | reverse complement strand
TTTTTCATTACTTTAATTGTTTTTCTATTAAGCTGTAATTTTATTGTGCACAATATTTATGTTTTGTTTGCCTATTAGCGGACACTACATCCTAAAAAAAAAAAAAAAAGAATTGATCATTCGGGCAACTTGCCCCTCCTTAGTTCCTTGATGCTCCAGGCAGAACTGACTGTTTGTAAACAAAGCAAAGCAATTTTGCCTCCAATTTTTTGTCACTTCCTGTTGTTTTGTTTTCCTTTCACTTTCTCCTTTCACTTTCACTTTCCTTTTATACTCCTTTCACTTTCACTTTCTTGTTATCCTTGGCTTTGGTTCTTTGTACTGTCGTTTCTCCCACTCGCATTCATACATACATATGGTTCTATATACACTATTGAACCACCAGGCTGGGCAGATTTGAGTTGCCCCATTCCATCTTATTATTTATGCTGGCACTCTCTCTCCTTATGTCCACAGCTTCTGTAATTTGTCTGAGTGTAGCATCTTGACCAAATACATCTCTCACACTACATTTAAAAGTTTCAATTTCACCATCATGTTTCTCTCTGCAGTGACGCCACAGTACTGAGCTTTCTCTCTTTAGTTTCAGGTCATTCAGATGTTCTTTCGTTCTGGTTCTGGCACATCTTGCTGACTCTCCTATGTATTTGTCACCACACTTACAGCATACAATCTCATATGTCACGCCTTCTTTTCGACACATTCCTTTCTTTTTGCTTGTCATACATACTGGGCATTCATCATCATCGCATTCCGTCTTCCCTGTGATTGAGGTTTTATGTAGGGCCCTTTTCATTGTGTTACCAGTTTTTTCAATAACTTTTATTCTTATATCCGTCTTGTCTATCTTTCTCTGCATTCTCTTTCTCAGCTCTCCATTAGGAGTGGCTGGTACAAAGATTGTGCTCTCATATCCTCCTTTTTGGTACCAAGTTTCTTTCTTTGTTCTCTTCGTTCTTTCTCTCTCTTTTCTTTTCCATTGTCTCGTCCTATGTAGTGGTGTGGTTCCCTTGGCCTGATTCTCTTCCATTTTCCTGAAGGCGCTTAAACCGCTGCTTATTACTGTTTTTCTCATTCTCTTGTCATGTCCAGAGTTTTGCATTCTGAGAGACAGGTCTTCCAGGTGTTTGACTTTGGTTTCCCATGGGAGGTCTTGGCTGCAGTTCTTCATTATTCTTATGACCTCTTGAGTGAGAATGTTTTTTTGTTGGTTGTAAGGTATAGCTGACCTGGCATGTATTGTCATTTTGCTTGCCATTTCTTTTCTGTAGTGCTCATACATGATCTTTCTCTCTCTGTTGTTTTCGCTGTCTTCTTCTGTGTCTTCTTTCTCTTCTGTTTCATTTGTTTCTTTTTTCTCCTCTATCCACACCTTGACGTCGAGGAGTGGCATCTTACCGTCTTTGTGTCTGCTTGGTGAGTCTGTTTCTAGCTTTATACTCTCATCTATGCTGTTGCCTATTCTCTGAAACATTGCCATCCCTTGTACTTCCTTATTGGTTTCTTCTCTTCTGTTATCTTCATCCTCATTCTTTTCAGTATTTCTCTCATTTTGTCTCATTCTTGCCACTATGTTTATGTCGTCGACATATCTTTTGTATAGGAAAATTTCAAGGCCTTCTTTTTCAGCTTTTTCTTTTATTCTTCTATCCCACCATGTCATGAAGATTTTGGCAATGGCATCTGTTAGCACCAGACCTATTGGGCCTCCTTTTCTCTGTCTTTTCTTCATCTCATCAAAACTGTACATGTGGTTTTGTAATAGGAACTTTAGTACTATTTTTATAGCTTCTGAGATCATTAGTACTTTTTCCTCTTTGCTTTCTGGTCTCTTTCTTGCTGGATGCCATGTCTTTTCTCTGTCAGCTGGGTTGCTTGTTGCTTGTCCAGTGAGCGTTGGCTTCCTGCCAAGTTTTTGCTTTCTCCTCGGACATAAATCTTCAATTCCTGCCTGTGCCAGATCTCCACTGTTTTTGTTGTAGCTAAGTATAGTCCTAACTCCTCAAAATTCACTCCTTCTAGAGTCACTTTGCTTTCTTTGATCATATCAGCTACTACTTCGGTGACCTTTTCTATATCCAGGCTGGGGTATAGGGCTACGACGTCAGCTGATCCTATGAAGCATCCTTGCTTTATTCCTTCTTCATTTAATCTGTCAAACTCAGCTAATAACTCTTCCGTGCTTGCACAATTTTCTTCATTCTTCCATATGTAAGCTAGGTAGGTGTTGATGAGGTGGGCGAGCTTACTGTTGTATGCGTTGGTTGCGCTGCAGACTTGTCTGACGGGTGGTCCTTTCTCCTCGTTGCTAACCTTCTTGTGGTCTTTGCGCAGACCGTACACTGGGGGCAGCTCGTTTCCCTCCACCATCAGGTTGTTCTTAGCTCTTCTATGGTTTTTGTCCTTTTGTGTTTCATTCTTTCCAGTGTCTTTGCTTATGTTTAGTATTTTGGTCCAAAAGTTTGAATGTGCATTTGCTTCTTTCTGGGCTTGAATGTGCTCATTTTCGTTTATGTCTTCGTCTTTTTCAATATGCTCTCTCATTTCTTCAATATAGTTCTCTTTTGTGTCTATGCTAAATTTGCTTGACTTGTCTGTAGGTGCTATGATGTAGTTGTTTTTACTTTTCTTCTTAAGACTTTCCAGGCAATCTTTTTCTCTCCTGTTGAGATTTCTCATATTC
>JAAELB010000960.1 GCA_024227155.1 Desulfobulbaceae bacterium | reverse complement strand
CCACGGCAGATAGGGACCGAACTGTCTCACGACGTTCTAAACCCAGCTCGCGTACCACTTTAAATGGCGAACAGCCATACCCTTGGGACCGGCTACAGCCCCAGGATGTGATGAGCCGACATCGAGGTGCCAAACACCCCCGTCGATGTGAACTCTTGGGGGGTATTAGCCTGTTATCCCCGGCGTACCTTTTATCCGTTGAGCGATGGCCCTTCCATTCGGAACCACCGGATCACTAAAACCAACTTTCGTTCCTGTTCGACTTGTCTGTCTCACAGTCAAGCATCCTTCTGCTTTTGCACTCATAACATGATTTCCGACCATGTTGAGGATACCTTTGCACTCCTCCGTTACCCTTTAGGAGGAGACCGCCCCAGTCAAACTACCCACCATACACTGTCCTTAATCCGGATAACGGATTTAAGTTAGAAAATTAAATACATAAGGGTGGTATTTCACTATTGACTCCACATCATCTGACGACAATGCTTCATAGTCTCCCACCTATTCTACACAAACGTATTCAAAATTCAATATAAAGTTATAGTAAAGGTGCACGGGGTCTTTCCGTCTTGCCGCAGGTACACTGCATCTTCACAGCAAATTCAACTTCACTGAGTCTTAGGTGGAGACAGTATGGCCATCGTTACGCCATTCGTGCAGGTCGGAACTTACCCGACAAGGAATTTCGCTACCTTAGGACCGTTATAGTTACGGCCGCCGTTTACCAGGGCTTCTATCATAAGCTTCGCAAAAAAATGCTAACCCATTCAATTAACCTTCTGGCACCGGGCAGGCGTCACACCCTATACTTCCTTTATAAAAGTTTGCAGAGTGCTGTGTTTTTAATAAACAGTCGCAGCCACTTGTTGTCTTCGATCATTGTCAGCTACTTTTAGCATGTAAAAAAACCGACAACGACATACCTTCTCCCGAAGTTACGGTATCATTTTGCCGAGTTCCTTCACCTAAGTTCTCTCAACGCCTTAGTATTCTCTACCTGTCTACCTGTGTCGGTTTGTAGTACGGTTCAATAATAAATATTCTTAGAAGTTTTTCCTGGAAGTATAGCATCAATTGCTTTTCTATTCTTTAACAAATAAATCGTCATAACACCTCAGCTTAACATATCCGGATTTACCAAAATATATAGCCTACGTGCTTAAACTATTAAAACCAACTAACAGCCAACCTAGCTTTCTCCGTTACTCCATCGATTTATTATCAAGTGAAGGAATATTAACCCTCTTCCCATCAACTACGCCTTTCGACCTCATTTTAGGGACCGACTAACCCTGCTCCGATTAGCGTGGAGCAGGAAACCTTAGACTTTCGGCGTGCAGGTTTTTCACCTGCATTTTCGCTACTCATGTCCGCATAATCACTTCCAGTACCTCCACTAGTCCTTACAGTCTAGCTTCACAGGATCTGGAACGCTCCCCTACCCCTTGCTCTGATCCGAAGAAAAGAACAAAGACACAGTTTCGGTTATTTGCTTAAGCCCCGTTACATTTTCGGCGCAAGAACACTCGACCAGTGAGCTGTTACGCTTTCTTTAAAGGGTGGCTGCTTCTAAGCCAACCTCCTGGCTGTTTGTGCGTTTTCACTTCCTTTCCCACTTAGCAAATATTTGGGACCTTAACTGGTGTTCTGGGCTGTTTCCCTCTCGACTACGAAACTTATCTCCCGCAGTCTGACTCCTGCACTAAAGAATACGGCATTCGAAGTTTGGTTGGGTTTGGTAATCTTGTAGAGACCCCTAGCCCATCCAGTGCTCTACCTCCATGTCTCATCATGCAAGGCTATACCT
>JAAELB010000959.1 GCA_024227155.1 Desulfobulbaceae bacterium | reverse complement strand
GTTGACTCTTGACATCGTTTTCCTGATAATAATTTAGAATCATGGCATCTATCGGTTGATCACAAGTTAATTCTAATCAAGAGGGAGGGAGACTTTTGTGAAGACGGCATATTGGTTACAAGGGGGAGGGTGTGGGGGAGAAAAACCCCCGGCTATCCGATTAGCCTCTGTTGTAATATTCCAGATTAACTATTTAACCATTTTTAAAATGATTTGAGCACTACCTCCTTTCCACCTCTTGTTTCGTGAAGCTGCCCACTGCTATCCCAGTGAAAAAGCCCCCTTTTCTTTTTGCTCACCGACATGCCACTCGATTTCAAGATCCAACTTTTTCTTGGTCTTCCGCTTACCAACTTCCTTCTCAGCCTTAATCTCTACTTCTACCTGATCTGGTATTTTTAGAATCACAGCTTTCTGTTCTCCCTGCTGTAGTTTCACCTTACCATTGTCGAGTTTGTCAGCTACTTGGCGCAGCAGATTTGCAGCCATTCTTCTAGACATCTTTTCCTCGGTCTTGAATAGAATAGTTTCTGTACCCATGGTTTCCTCTTCTGTTTGCTTTGTGTAGTGTTGAAATAAAAGCATTTCTTGTGTCGATCACACTCTGTCTTCTCTATGAAAAACTACTTAATCTCATATAATTGAACATGTTCCCCATCAAATTGCTAGGTACTGACCCGTTACTGTGAATATGTGCTAACGCTCAGGTATCACCGGGGGCCTACGGTGACACTTAAATTTAAGACGGATCTGCCAAAAGCAGAGAATTAAAATTGTACAACTGCAGCTCCGGCCCTCCGGTGAATACACTTGTTCTGCAACATGTATGCTATTGAATTAATGATATGCTTCTAATCCACATAACATAGCGCCCTGTATAGTTCCGTCAATGTGATCCTCACCTGGAAAAAAACATTCGTCTGGAGAATAACCTCCCCTACTATATTTATAGATGGAAAATTCCCATTGATTCATTTTTCCAGTGTACTTCAATCGGCATATAGGGCCACTATTCCCATAGTCGTTTCTGTCAAGAAAAAGAAATTTTCCTTTGAATCTTGCAATGTAAGCCTTATCCGAATTAGCAAGTTCTTTTTGATTGAATTGCTCAATCAGATTACTGATCTCTTCTTTTACTTTTTTGGGTATTGATTTAATAGTCATTTAATTTCTCTCTGTCTGCACCGGATAGACGGGAAGCCTCTCGGCTTCCGACCCTCCTCAGAACCGTACGAGCGAGTTTCCCAGCATACGGCTCAAGCACTCGATAAGACTCTGTTGAGGAGTCCGACGGTCATTAAATTATTGGCTATACAAGGCGTATGTTACTTGCCTTGTTCCGCATAGCAAAGTATTGGTTATACTTAAGATCATAAGGAGTTGCATCTCCCTTAATCTTTATATACCGTACTCTTGCGATATCTACCATACGTAAAAGATCCACTACGCGTGTTGCGCCAGTGGTGTCTTTATATCTGGCATAGAGAAATTCCAGTTACGTTTGCTGGTAGGACGGATATATTTCCTCTTGAGCCATTTCACGTTTTTATTTGGATGTCTACGGCGCATCCATTTGGTGAGAGCTCGAAAAACAACATAATCTATCTTGTAGAAGGCTTCGTCGGAATGAATATACCTGTGATACATAGCCCATCCGAACATCTGCTGGTTGAGCTTGAGTATCATAGCCGCCGTGCTATCTCCCCGGTAGGCTTTGATAGTTTCTACTAGTTTCAAAGGTCAAGAAAACAGGGGAAAGAAAAAGATCACATCTGCGTGCAACCCATGTGCAAAAAGCGATTCGAAAAGCTGCAGAATAGACTTGTCTCACGAAAAGGGTCACACCGCACACATTCCTATGCCAGTCACCTGCTGCAGGCCAATTATGATATTCAAACCATTCAGGAACTGCTGGGTCACTCAGATGTTAGGACAACGATGATTTACACCCATACAGTGAAAAGTACGACGATGAAGGAAGCAAAGAGTCCACTTGATTTTTGATATGATCACCGATAAGATTTGATCGTATTGCAGAGCACAAATGGTTAGTTCGGATATGAATAAATACGTTTCAGATCGATTTTTCTAATACTTTTATCGCACTGTCCGCTTCTTTCTTGAACTGTTTTGTTTTGGCAGCTTTATAGAAACTCTCCAGAGCATCTTTGCTATTGCCTTGCTGCCAATAGCAGTACGCTGTCATGAGAAGAGCTCTAGGGGCGTCATCACCTTTAATTTTTGCAGCATTTTTGTAATGAAATGCTGCCTGTTTGAATTCTTTTTGGACATAGTAGATCTCTCCTTGTAGCATTGCGCATTTTTGGGGTTTTAAATTTGCCTTAAATGTTTCGAGTTTTTTAAGAGCGAGTTCCGGTTGTCCAAGACTTAGATAGGCTCTAACCAGAGCTTCCACAGTTTGTGGATTTTTTTCCTGTTTATTGTAGTTTTCATATTTAATAACGGCTTTTTGCGGAATTCCCTGCTGCAAATACAGATCGCCAAGAAGTTTTTCTTCATCGGGCTTCATTGGCGATAAATATGAGTAGATTGTCAGTGCGGCTAGTGCTTTATCATAATGATCCTGCTGCAGTTTAATATGGGTAAGAGCCTTCCACCACGTCGGGTTAGTGGGAGCTTTTCGGGTGAGTATCTGCACGAGATCAACAGCTTCCTTGAGCATGTCCATGGCCATATATTGTTGGAGTAGTATCTCTTGCCAACGCTGCTGCTTGTCTCCTTCAAATTTGTCTGCGAGTTCTACTATGTATTTAAGTGCCTTTTTGGGTTTGTCCGCCTGGATGAGTGCATAGATCAGGTTTTCTTTCCACGCGAGAGTAATCGCATCCGGATGTTGTTGTAAAAGGGTGTCAAAATGATTCAAACACTCCATGTATTGCTGAGCCATAAGCAGGTTAACGGCGCAATAGTACAAAAGATTTGCATCTTTTTTATCAGTTAAGTCGTAACTCGTATGGAAGGCTGCACTGGCAGGGATGTAATTTTCAAGTTCATATTCCGTTTTGGCGAGATTTTGCCACCCTGAGAGGTGTTGTTGGTTACGAATCACCGTATCTGAATAGTAGTTGCGAGCCTTTTCTAGCTCACCAAGAAGCATGTGGCAGTTTCCAAGGGCAAAATTGATTTCAGCATGGTCATGTATTTTGTTTTCTGCGCCCTTCTTTTTCTTTTTAAAGGTATTGAGGATGACAATAGCTTCCTCGTATTGGCCCTTTTCAAAGAGGGGAGATATCTTGACGAGAACCATCTGTACCCTGAGGGGTAATTTGTTTGCAGCGACAGCAGAGTGGGGTGGGGTGCAAACAAACAGTATAATGATTAAGATCGGTGTTAGAAAAAATTTCATCAGTTATTCCATTTCAAATCGGACTGTGGTTTCCATTTTTGCCCTTACCGCTACACCTTCCACTGTCCCCGGTTTATATCGCCATTTAGAAACACATTTTATGACGCTTCTGTCAAAAATACCGGGTGGTTTTGCCTCCAGCACAGTGAGATGACTTACATTCCCCTTTGTATCCACCTCAAAAGCCACCCTGACCCAACCTTCAAGACCTTTTCGCCTGGCACGTAACGGATACACCGGGGGAATACGAGACATGGGTGTGAGGGGCGCGTCGAGTTGGTGAACTCCGATGCTCTCTTCAATTGAGTGACCCAACTGTAGAGTTTTTGAGAGTGGGAGCTGGATATCTGTCGAAATGGCAGGCAACCTGGTATTGAGCTCAAAGGGTAAGGACAGCTTCGGTACAGCAACCGGCTTTGTAGATGTTACCTCTTTCCTTGGTTGTGGTTTTTCCTCTGGTGGTTTCGGTGGCTTCTTTTTCTTCTTATGTGCGGGAGGATCTTCTGTGCGTAACCTGATAACCTGCACATGATCGATTCGCTCAGAAATATCTGCCGAGGGCAACGAGGGACGAATAAGGAGGGGCAAAAGAAGGAAAAGAATAGCGTTAAGTGAAATGGCCGCAAGGGCCGCACTTATCCAGGTCCTCCATCTAAAAAGAGAAAAACAAGATTCGTAGCTATTGCTTTCTGTGTTTGTATGTATCTGCAATGTCATCTATTTTTGGGGTACAGTTGCGGCGAGGCTTATGTTTTCAGCGCCGGCCATTCGGCAACCATCCATAACTGAAATAACAACTCCCGCATTACTGATTTTATCGGAAATGACAACTACGCCACCCTCGGGGTTTTCGGCCAGGGCACGCTCAACGTTTGCTCGTACTGCCCGGATGTCGATCTCTCTACCTTCCATAAAAATCCTATTCTCTCTGTCAACGGCGACCATGATAGCTGCCTTTTTCTGCAGTTCTGCTGTGGTTGCGCTTGGCCTGTTCACCTCTATTCCCGCTTCTTTTACAAAAGAGGTGTTTACAAGAAAAAAGATTAACAATATAAAAACCATATCGATCAGAGGCGCTATGTTCAGTTCCACCAGATTTTTTTTGGCCCTGCGTGACGCAGTGATATTGAGCATTGTAGGTTTCTGTCCTTTTATAGATTTCTGCGTAGATACATCCCGGCTGTTGCGACCCGGTGTTGCAGGTTATTTGCTCTTCGCATAAGGAAATTTTTCATGTAAAGTCCGGGTACTGCCACAAGTAGACCCGTCTGGGTGGTAATAAGTGCCTCAGATATACCACCCGCCATGGCCTTTGAATTTCCAGTGCCAAAGATTGCCAGCACATCGAAGGTTTCAATCATTCCTGTCACTGTACCAAGCAAACCAAAGAGAGGGGCTATGGCGACTAAAACTCCTATAGTTGCAAGATGATTCTCCAATCTGTGGTTTATGCTGATAACTGTCTCATCGAACAAAAACTGGTCGAGTTCTTTGTCGCCGGATCGCATACTAAGAAATTTACTGACCAGAAGTGACATAACCCCACGGTGTTCATTTGGGTCTGGGTATCTATTTTCACGCACATGTTGTACTGCCAGGTCAATGTCCATGTTTTTTCTGTATAGTCGCCCCAGGAAAATTGAGCGCTCTATAATAAGCAACCACATGACAAGGCTTAGCCCGAACAGTGGATACATGAGAGGTCCACCTTCACGGAAATAACTCTCAAAGAGCAGATATTGATGGTGAATCAGGTTTTGCATAATTTCTTAAGTTAACGGCAAAAAACGTCTAGGAGGCTGTATAGCTTAAACCTTCTCATTGAAGTCATCCCCGAGGTGGTAATCGGAGATAAGCGTAGACTTCGATCCAGATAGTAGCGAACTTCCTGGATGCCCGATTACAGCACTCGGGCATGACGGTGGTTTTGCGACATTTTAGTGCCTTACTCCTGAATTACTGTAATAAAAAACAAGAAACTCAGGAACTCTTTATGAAATCGAGAGCTTACTTTTACCACC
>JAAELB010000958.1 GCA_024227155.1 Desulfobulbaceae bacterium | reverse complement strand
CACAACCAGGCGGTTATGCCATGGCTGCATGATATGATGAGGTGTAATTGGTAAAATCACTCTCGCTTGACGTACCATATCTCACTTCTATCGCAAAACACCATACAAATGCAATTCAAATAAATCTGTCCCCTTTTCTGTGCTTTTCTGTCATAAACCCATCATTGCAAAAGCAACAAACAAAGGATAATATATACCATACTTAAAAATATCCACAGTAACAATTATCCCCAAAATGAGCCTCGAACATACTCAAGCACAGGAAAAAGCACTACAAATCATCAAAGAACTTGGTGGAGTAATCAGAACCTCAGAAGCACTGAAGGCTGGTATTCACCCTAGGACGTTCTACTCTCTTCGTGATAAAGGGGCAGTGGAAACACTGGCGCGAGGAGTTTATCGGCTTGCTGATCTCCCCGCTGTTTCCAGCCCAGATTTTATCCTGGTGGCATCAAGAGTGCCACAATCAGTCATTTGCCTCATCTCTGCACTATCTTTTCATGAAATAACTACACAGATACCTCATGAAGTTTTTATTGCACTGAAACAAGGGGTAAAAGCTCCAAAAATTGATTTCCCTCCTCTTTCAGTCCATCTATTTTCGAAAACCTCTTTTGAAGCCGGAATCAACACATATAAAATAGATGGTGTTGTTGTTCACATTTATAGCCCCGAGAAGACTCTCGCTGATTGCTTTAAATTCCGCAACAAACTAGGTATGGACGTAGTACTGGAAGCTCTGAAAATGTACAGAAACAGACAATCAAAAATGAACATAGCTGACCTTATGAAGTACGCTCGCATCTGTCGGGTCGAAAAGGTTATGCAACCGTACCTTGAATCAATAACATGAGCAAGAAACGACCATCAAACATTGGAGCATCTATCCGACAGCGTTTGCTCAATCAGGCTAGAACTGATAAACGCACATTCAGTGAATTGCTTCAATACTTTGCAATGGACAGATTTCTGTATCGAATGTCCATCTCTAAAAAAAGGGGACAGATTTATTTTCCAACCTTCCTGGGACGACCGGGGCCTCGATTTGACAATTTCATCTTCAATTTCTTTTCCAATTGCTCCCTGAAACGGTTGCCACCAGTGACTTGATTTCGCTGAATAGATTCGCTGAGCAGTTTCAGCTCATCTTCCGGTATTGTCTGAGAGACATATTCTATATACGCCTTTTGCCGTTCTGCTGCAGTATTCCCCAGCGCAGTATACACTCGATCATAATCTACTACTGCATCAGGCTTCCCTTTGGCTTTCTTTGAAAAACTTGACCATTGATATACTGATGGATCTTCAACCATTCCTGCTCGCATGGGATTCAATTCAATATAGCGGGAACAGGAGATTAGATATTCTTGACTTGAAATAATGCTTGATTTGAATCGTCCCTCCCATAGACTGCCAGATCGTTTTTCGAGCTTATTGACATACCTGGTTTGACGGCCTGCAACACGCTTCATGAGAAGAGATAATGATTCAGGGTTGTCACCAGGATTGACAATCAGGTGCACATGGTTGGTCATCAGACAGTAAGAATATATCTTGCAGCAGAACTCATCTTTAAAAAGTTGCAAATTCTCGCGGTAATATTGAAAGTCTTCATCAGAGGCAAACACAACCTGGCGGTTATGTCCTCGCTGCATGATATGATGAGGTGTATTTGGTAAAATTACTCTCGCTTGACGTGCCATATCTCACTTCTATCGCAAAACACCATACAAATGCAATTAAAATAAATCTGTCCCCTTTTCCTGTCTTTTTCAAAATAAATCTGTCCCCTTTTTCTTTGTCGAGACATTGGTCAATTTGACAGCATTCAAAAGAAGAGTCTCGAATACACTAGAGACAGTGGGAGGCCCTGTCGATGTAGCCATAATATCTTTAGGTGATGGGCTCGTATGGGTTAAAATAAAGCAATACTTTCCTAAAGATTTGAATAGTCATTTTTTTGATAATTACTTAAGAGGGGTCAACCATGATTTATAGCCCAGAAAAAGAAACTCAAGAGAAGTATTTGTCATTTGAAGAAATGAAATCAAAACTTTTCCCAAACATGGCCAGAAAAGAAAAAAAGAAATCGAGAACAAAGACCCTAACCCGAATAAATCGGAACGTTTTGAAATGCTTGGATAAGTACCTTCACGAAATTATTTTCTGCCACAAAAACGCAGAAAATAATTTCTAAGGTACTAAATTACTTGGAGTACTTTGGGCCAATGAGTCCATAGACAGCATCCTCTCTCATTAAATAGCACTATAGACAGACCAAACCCACACCATGTTGTAGGTCAATCATTGTCTAGGTCAAATATTGCAACAGGCCCTATTTTAGTTTTGACATATTTGCGGATATTATTAGTATCTAAGTGTTCTAGTTAGTCAATATAGGGTTGTTTTCCGACAAACTCGTTTGACCCTAGTCTCGATAAAGCTTATTCTTGTAGAAGATGCTCCAGTAACAGGAGGTGCAGGTATGTGTTTAACAAAAGCTTTTACATTAAATGATGTCGAACGTATCAATAGCCTCTTACAAGGTGATCGGCCAGAGACACCCTCTGCAGATCAAGTTGAGTTGAGATATGTTTCCCGTGATAAAACTATCATTCCTTTTGACCCAGAGAAGATAGAGAAAAACGCTAGAATAGCTATGGCAAAGTATAGTGCCGGGCAAAAAATCCAAAAAACAGTGTAACATGGCCCGTAAATATAATTTTATTTACGGGGAGCTTATAAAAGGCGATGATGATCTTGTTGGTCACGTCGCCTATTCTATTTATAAGAGTAAAAAGGTCGCATTTATTCAAGACTTCTTAGACAAAAAAGGTACTGAAGCAGTAGAAAACGACCTGGATCTTTTTCACCAAACCAGTCTTCAGCATCTGGACAGCTATCGCCTGGAAGCTCAAAAAATATTACACACATACACACAAACCACTCTCAGTGAATATGCTTCATCTATAGAAAAGCAGTCAGCAGACAAAGTAGCTGCTGCCCGCAAAGGCTATACTGATAAACTCAAGACAACAATTGAGCGCTTCAAGCCATCATTTTTGTCTGGAGTCTTTCAATCCCTCATTGGCTCTATCGCTTTCACCTTCTTTTTAGGATTTTTACTTATCGTTGCCTTTGGTGCAATACACGGCACAGACGGCCTTTTAAATCTATTTAAAGAAATATTTTTCAATGCAACAGGCTCGCCTCAACCTCCACTGTAAATAATCATTCAATAATGATTATTTTGTTCAAAATCCTCTCAATAGTCCGCGGGGCACACCCTTCAAAATGATTGTTCACAAATACAAAGGACTCTACGTCCCGGGCCTTCAAATCATCCAGCATTAAACGTAGCGAATCAATATCCTTGTCTTTGGGCGCTACCACCTGGCTCCAACCTTTCCTGGTCTGCTCTTCTATACATTCTCCTGTTAACAGTCAGCACGCCAGTACCTGTGCCGGTTATGGGCTTGAACGGCTGAAGTCTTCCAGGCTGTTAAATTGGCGGTATGTCTTTTGGCCGGTGAGGGCATCTAATTCGGTTGCAGGAATAGGAGTCCAATTGAAAGCCAATATAGTTTTGGAAAAAGCAAGAATTAGAATTCTGATGGAGGCAAGCCAAGCAGCGATTGAAGGCTTCAGGATGGTTTGCTGAAAATGATAAGAAGGTCTATGGAGGAAAAACTATCTGCCAACAAGAGCACGGAAACTATTAGCAGTATTTCGGCGAGACTAGTAGTAGGGGAACAACCTGCTTCTTTTTCTTATCCTGTTGCTTACTCTGAACCTTCTGTACCTGTGAACACAAATGACGAATTAGGTATTTGATGTGATGCACCAGGCCAATCAGCACACATTCCAAGTTTTAACTAAACGTGATTCTCGGCTTTGCCAACTTGCGTCATCTCTCCCCTGGTCAAAAAACATTTGGATGGGTGTTACCGTTGAAAACTATGCTTATGTTCACCGTATCGACAACCTCCGGGATACACCGGCACACGTTAAGTTTCTATCCCTTGAGCCTCTTTTAGGTCCAATACCCGATATTGACTTGTCCGGCATTAACTGGGTAATCACTGGAGGTGAATCTGGTCCAAGATCAAGACCGATAATGGAAGAGTGGGTTATCGACATTCGTGACCAATGCATGAAGGCTAACGTTCCTTTCTTTTTTAAGCAGTGGGGAGGATTCAACAAGAAGAAAAACGGCAAATTGTTAGATGGTCGAGAATGGCAGGAGATGCCGAGATTGGAAGAGTAAAATATAGTTATGTTCTTTTGTTTCTATAGGGGTTGGGCTTAATGGTTCAGTCCCTCTTTTTACCTATAGATTATACAGTTTATTGTGAGAATTCGGTGCTTATGGCGTGGACAGGTGGGGGGATAGGGTCCTAGACCTTAATGTGAAAATCTTAACCCGACCTGGCACTTTATAACAGGTGGTTTCTAGCAACTCTGACAAGTAAGAATTTCAACGGTGTCCACAAACGACAAGCTCATCAAATATCGGACAACCATTCATACAAGCCGAACGGTGGCTGCACGCCCCACAGCGATCCGAACTGAAGTAGCTTCGAAATGCTCCCACATTTGGAGACTTTGTCCAAATATCCAGGAGTGTAGTCTCGTTGTCCAACTGATCGCCTTCCGCCAAAACACTCTGGAAAGAACAGGGATATACTTTCATATCCTCCGATACGTACATCGAGAATCTACCCGCGTCGCAGGCATCAACCATTGAGATGTTGGTATTCGTGCGTGCAAACACTCCGCTTACGCAACATGCATCAAAACCAACCTTCAATTTCCTCCGAGGTGAGGTCGCTAATCTGAAAAACTCTTCCAGCCTTGTACTGTGTCGCAAGAGCTTCTTCTCAAACACTTTTCGACCAGATGGTTTGTAGTTCAGAAAAACAATGGCGTTAGTGCCCCTCAAGAATTCGGGTGGCTCATTTAGCCAGTCTATTGCAGTATCGATGCTGACGGCGTCCAATATGAAATGAACGTTGGTCTTGATACCATTGTGAATAAGTTTCTTGATTGTCTCAGAAGTTTCATCGTACGGTGGATATGCAGAAATAGCGACAGCACCGCAATGTTTTCGTGTGGTATCGAGGATTTCATCACTCAGACCACGACCGTTCGTAGTGTAGTTCGGAACTAATCCTTTGGAAGCTGTGTACTCAAGGATTTCAACGAAGTCTGGATGTTGGTTAGGATTGCCTCCCCCCAACGCTACTTGAAACGTCCCCATATCTGCTGCCTGATCAATCACACCTTTGTAGGCATCCAGCGCCATGTGTTCACCACGTTTAGTCGAGGATTTGTAGCAAAATGAGCAGCCTTTATCGCACCAATTCGTGATTGAAATATCCATCAACTCCGGCCCGTGTGGTGACCAGAAAGGGTCCTTCGCCCCATTATCAGGGACTCGGGCGAAGAAGCCAGTATCTGGATTGAAAAACGACGTATAACCCAAGTTCTTGTAGCGGATGGCTTTTAGCATTAAACTACCAATAGTTGTTGTAGGCATTGATGTAGAAGCGGTCTGACTCGATCTCAAACATGGCCACACACAGAAGCGACTCCGCAAGGGGGCCATCGCTGCTCAGCGTTGATGTAACGACGTTTTTTCCCTGTTCAATCGCATCTTTCATCTTCTCGACAACCTCCGGTGTGAACTCATGTGATCCTGCAAGGCTGTCTGCGGCCTCTTTTGTCGTGAGTTGTTTTCCGTGGTGCCGAAGCGCGGTGCTGATCTCGGTGTGCATCTGACGAAACAAATCTCCAACAGGGCCATCTCCGTCCACTCCGGCAGCTTCGAGAAAAACCTCTTCGCTCAACTCTTCGTCTGAGATGTATACAAACGACGTAGATGAGCTGTTCGTAACGAAGTCAAATTTGATCTTCATTCTGCGCCTCTTCTATCTTTTTAATGCATTCCAGTATGGTGTTTAACTTGTTATCCTCGTACATGTCTTCGATGACCTGTGGCAACCAAGTCACCAAGAACACTCGATCTGCTTCCAAATCTTCTTCGCTTAAAGATTTCCCATACCGAATTTCCAAATACTCCGCCAAGTTCGCATACTCGACGGAATAATACTTTTTGAACTCACCTTTAACTTCAATGGATGAGACAAACAGTGCGTCGTAGACGTTTCCGAAAAACTGCTCGCCAAGACCTCCACGAGATATCCCCAATGCTGCGAGAAACTCTTTCCGTTCAGGTTCCCATGAAGTTGGGAGAACCAATTCAACCTTATCGCTCATATCTCCGCCCGTTCTTCTGCTATTTCTTTCAAGCAGCTCTGCACTTTCACAGATGCCGCATTTTTGCAGGTGTCAATAGCACCACCAATTTCTTGCATAAGCTGAAACTTTGCGAAGAAGTTGAGCGTAGCCTCCCTTTCATCCCAACGGGCATATGGTGCAAAATGCAGTGCAAGTGCTAACGCCGGAACTCCCAATCCAAGTTTTTGATCTTCGCTTAGATCTTTCAAACTTTTGAGTAGACGGCTAACACTATCCCTCCAATTACCGTCTCGAAAATTGGAAGAACTGGAAAACATCGCTCTAAAGAACCGCTCAGATTCTTGATCATTTAAGCTGGTAACATGATCAAGCAAAATTCGAATATTTAAATGATCCGAATCTTCTCTTTTTCTGAATAGGAACCAAGCAACATGCCGGAGATCACGTTCCGAAGTGCTATCCTTCAAAACGTTTTTTACCCGCTCAACATCTTCTGGTGTTTGAATATCTACCGAGAAGAACGATAAATTGTTCAGAAAATGCCTATGGAAGTCTTCGGAGGCCTCACAAACGGCCAAAATGGTATCGCTGTTTTGCTTACGTGCTAGGACATAGACATAGCGGAAAAAACCTTCATAGATGGGCCAGCCTGGGATTTTCTCAAAGATGGTTACTATCTTTGTTGGATGCGATTCTGAAAGCTCCGTAACAGTATAGTAGGCCAACAAGAAATCTCTCAATTCATCATATGTAAATGAAATATTCTCAACGCCCAATGAAGCAAGTCCGGTAGATGGCACTTCCCTACGAAGGATAATGTCCTCTCCAATCAATTGCTCTATAATTTGGCGTTCGGAATCATCAAAACCCTTAACAGAAATCTGCGAAAAATTTTCTTCGTCTAACATCCGGGTACATATCTTGTATAATGAATTTAATGCTTTCTGTTTTAAAGACGTAGAAAACTCGTCGATCTTTTTGATGAGGTATCCCTCGAATATATCTCCTTTATAAATATCTGTTACATATCCAATATTTTTGCCTTCATGGATCTCACAAAAAATTCGCAGCAGGATGAAATCGTTTTTCAAGAACTCTTTTGCATTTCTGGAAAAACTAACTTTGATTTGAAAATGATGAAGGTAAGTATCTAATAGTCGAGATTTATTGCCATCCGACATCTCGCTACGAAGGTCTTTCACACGATACAAATGATCTAAGAATTGAGGTTCAAATAAATCTTTGAATTTGTGGTCAAAAAATTCGTTTCGACAGGTTATGATGATCTTTAGGAAGTCGTATTGACACAAAGCTTCAAGGAAGACTCGGAGCTCGGCAACAAACCCATCAAGGTCACCAACTTCATTTATTCCATCGATGGCAATGACAAATGGCTTTTGGCACTCTTCGGCAACATTATTTAGCAATGTGAAAAGATCGTGGAGGTCTGAAACATCTGGAGCAAACCGATTGTTACCGATGTACGATAAAATGCGATTGGGACCTGGGTAATCGTTTAGTGAGCGCGCCGGGATGAAAATTGCTGGAACCTCAAATACTCTAAATTGATTTTCGATCAAGTCGCAGATGAAATTTGTTTTTCCTTATCCTGCCATTCCCGTAACTAAAAAAATCTTAGCTAGGGCAATTCCAATTTTCTTGGTGGTCTTCTCAAGCGAACTGAACACGCCGCTTCCGACTGATTGGATGCTAATTCGAAACACTTCCCAGTAGGCTGTGAAGTCGTCGAGAGATGCAAATCGCTCACCGCGATCACCGTAGTAAGAGAATGGAGAAACATTCTCTTGTATAGCTTCAAGTGCAGTACTTTGTTGAAACAGACGCTCCCAAAGCTCAGACAAGTTACTCGGCACTTCCAACATATTGATTTCGTGTAAGTTGTCTGTTACGGGTTCGATTTTAGCCATACCAAGGAGATCATTAAAGTTGGCTAGGTCAATTCGCCGCAGATCATCATCTATCTTTCTGTAGAAGAAAATGGGATTTGCGAAATATCGAATCTCCTCTTTCGTTTCTGAGGTCTCCACAAAGACCAAGGGAATATATTTCTTTGTTCGCTTTTCATCTTCTATTTTTTGTTGATTGACGCTAAGGAACGCATCCAAATTGGTTCGAAACTTAAGATTTGCATCTATCTTTCTGAACTCTTCTTCGAGATGATCATTGATGTGTTCAAGGTGCTCGTTCGCGAGCTCACCAAATAATTTCGCCAAGTATTGAAAATCGAGAATGTGTTTCGAGGGGTTAAAATCAATTGACAGACTGTTTGCCGCTTCTGTCAATTTTTGGGAGGTGTACGACTTCTGTCTCTCAGTAATTACGTATACATAGAGGTTGTCAAAATTACTACCAAGACCATACGACTGAAATTTCTCCAACGTTTCAAGCATTTTACTGCTTGAAGAGTCAGACGTAATCTGGATTTAGGTCCTACTAGTTTTGCATCCCAGATCTACGGCAGGAAAGTTCATTTGAATGCGGTTTTGATTGCACAGATCGGGGCAGTTGAAAGCAATCGCGAAGATAGGGATAAGAAAGTCCTCCGCGATGGTGTTTATGTCGAATAGCCCTATGGCGTTCGCAACTTTAACCTCGTGCGCAAAACGCCCCAAAAGTGTACTTGATTGTTGTAGGAGTTCTTGCCGTGTCATATTTCAATACACGCGAGTTCTTAGTTTTCATTAGTAACATCTATGATGCACTTACACAGTTTCCAACAATACACTAAGTCAAGCTTCGTGACCGGAAACATTTTCGCAGCTATTGATTTAACATGTTCACCGGCAATTTTACTATGCAAAAAGTTGCACTATGGAAAGGTGTTTCGTGTAAACGTCAAATAAACGTCAAATGGAAGGAAGGGGGTCTAGAAACGCAAAAAGCCAACCACTATGTAAGTGATTGGCTTTTATACGATTATGTGGTCGGGGCGGTAGGATTCGAACCTACGGCCTCCTGCTCCCAAGGCATCCGACCCTAAAAACAGGGGTATCTCCAAACTGCCGTTATTAAAGGATATTAACGTGTTACCAAAAACAGCCTTTTCGTTTTACCCCTACCTATTTCGTTTTATATGGATCTAATTCGATTAGAACGTCTAATAATCGTCTAATAAGGCTTCACCGAAATCTGCCTATATAGCAACACGAACCCTAAGTCCATATACCCACAAAGCATCTTCAGTCTCATTGAGTGCAGGATCTTTTATGTATTGGAGTGACGGAGTAACTGCAATCTCTTTGGTTAACTGGTATCTCCAGAAGAGTTCGGTTG
>JAAELB010000957.1 GCA_024227155.1 Desulfobulbaceae bacterium | reverse complement strand
TTTCTAGAGTTTAATAGAGTTGCTATTCTTGCTAAAAATAATGATATACGTCTGACCTTCCACCCGGACCAATTTACCTTGCTTTCTTCTGCCGACCTTGGTGTTACATCACGGTCTATACAAGAGTTATTGTATCACCTCGAAGTTGCCAATCTTTTGGGTGTTGATGTGATAACTCTGCATGGAGGAGGTGCGTATGGAGATAAAAAGGCAGCACTTCATAGGGTGGCAAAAAACGTTGAACAACTTCCAACATTACTCAGACAGAAGTTGGCTCTGGAAAATGATGATAAAACATATACTCCGGAGGATGATGGGGCACTTCAAAAAACAATTATCAGGGGATGAGAAACAGGAGCTTTTGGAGGTTTTTGATCGATTTAAAAACAACCTTCTCCCCCTTATAGTCCCCATAACACTGATGAATCATTATATTAGGAAGTATGACGAGAGTTATCTGATAAATCAGCATTACCTCAACCCTCATCCTGTAGAGCTTAAATTACGAAATCATGCATGACAATCAATCACAAAAAACAA
>JAAELB010000956.1 GCA_024227155.1 Desulfobulbaceae bacterium | reverse complement strand
TCCTGTTGACGACCTTATCTGGAATAACCGTAACAGAGGAACTGACCTGAGACCTCAGCTCCTGACACTCAAAGAAATGAACCCCAGTGAATTAGAAGCCTTTTCTGATCGACTGGAAACATTGGAACTGAGTGATGAGTTACTCGTATCCCATGTAGTCGGAATTATATTCGATTCTTCAAGCAGCTGGTCAACCCTTCGGATTGGTGAATTAAAAGCACTCATCGCCCTGGTGCTCCAATGGACCTCCGAAAGCATGCAATGGTGTCTCTGGTGCATCGAGTACGGGGAACTCCCCCGAAAGCGGAAAAAATTCTTCCGATTGTTACACACCTTACTGGGATTCAAAACGAATAACGAAGACAGTACGTACTACAGCCAAACCCTGTACAATCTCTACAGCGAGAGTGAAATTAATCTCGCAACGATGGTCATCAACGGCGAACAGACCTTTCCAGGACTTGAATTTGGTAGAAGATGGGAAGATATATCGGAGAGCCACAAAAAGCTGCTTGATATATACGATACTGTAAACAGAGCAAAAGAAATGAAACAAATGCATAGTAGCTAGATATGGATGGTTAGAGGAACCCCATATCTAGCTACTGTACTAAATTCCAAATGAATCTAACCCTGTTGCAACGCCTGTGATTCTCTGGCTATTGCAAGCTCTTCATTGGTTGGGATACCCCATATCTGAATTTTGCTATCCGCAACTGACAACAGGGTAGGTTTTTTGATGCGCTGATCATTAGCCTCCATATCCATAACGATGCCAAATGGCTCCAACCCTGCTACTGTTTTTGCGCGGACAATTTCATCATTTTCGCCGATTCCCGCTGTAAAAACAATAGCATCTACCCGACCGAGAGCAGCCATATAGGCGCCTATATATTTTTTATTCCGGTATGTCTGAACTTCCAGCGCTAATTTTGCCCGCTCGTCGCCGGCGGCAATTGCATCATGGATATCCCGCATATCATTAAGGCCGCAAAGACCTTTCATGCCAGACTCTTTATTCAACAGGGTGTCAATCTCTCCTATCGTCATACCACAGTTTCGCGCCAGAAAAGCATGGATAGCCGGATCCACATCACCGCTCCTTGTACCCATAACAAGTCCTTCCAGTGGAGTCAGGCCAAGTGTAGTATCAATGCTCTGACCATTTTTAACTGCAGTCATGGAGCAGCCGTTACCCAGGTGAATTGTAATTACATTTAAATTTTCAAGCGGTTTTCCCATAAGTTGTGCACACTCACTTGCAACAAACTTATGAGAAGTTCCATGAAATCCATATCGCCTGATACGTTCTTTCTCGTATAGTTCATATGGAATTGCATAGTGGTATGCGTGGGCGGGAATTGTTTGATGAAAAGCGGTATCAAACACAGCTACCTGTGGCACTCCCTCAAAAAGCTCCTGGGCCACACGGATTCCATCAATATTAGCAGGGTTGTGCAGTGGGGCCAGGGGAACATTTTTCTCAATCGCTGCCATAACCTCGTCAGTTATAATAGTTGGCTGGTGAAAATCTTCACCTCCATGAACAACCCTGTGGCCAATGGCACTAATATCATTCCGATCTGCAATGACACCTTGGTCCGGATCTGTCAAAAGATCAACGGCCAACCTCATTCCAGAATTATGATCAGCTATCACTTCACCATTCTTCACCACTTGTTCATCAACTGTATCCGGCATAAAGGTGCATTTAATCAGGCCTTCTTCTTCCCCAATTCTCTCAACCAGCCCCGATGCCAGCACAGCTTCGTCTACCATGGAAAGAAGCTGAAACTTTATCGACGAACTTCCTGAGTTTATAACAAGTATCTTCATTTTCTTTTTAAAATCCTACTGATTGGTTGATTAATCTAACACCGGTAAACAGTAAACTATGCCGGTACTCAGCCCCTTATAAAAAGGATAAAAGTTATCTACTGCTCACTTAATTTTATTTTCAATTAACCTGCTAAAAGAATAAAAACTCCCTCTTTAGCGACAAGAGCATCTACATACCGTGTCAACACTAAGAGAGCAAGAAATTATTGCCAAAAAATCTTCGGTACAAGCGGGTTTTTTATAAACCAAATTCACCATGTAACCGAAGTAACACATTTCATATTCAACCCTCTACACCACTTGTTCTTACCTGCACAACTTCAATATTATAATTTTTCTTCCACATATTCAACGGGTATCGTTTTTTTAAGGAAACAAAGACAACCAAATTGGTCTGACCTTGTGCCAGTTTTATCATTAATCAAAACTCCACAGACGCCCACATCCTTGACAAAGAGACCTGCCAAAGAGTAGATAAATTCTTTTTCCTTAATCATGCAGGCCAATACAAGCCGGATATCCTGGCCTGCCAGAAGAATTTCTGTTATCAGGAGCACCGTTTTTAATGCGATATCTCATTTTGTTATCAGCTGTTTTAATGCAAATGTGCCTGGGAGCAACATATTCATGGAGTGTTTATGTGCAACCAATCAAAACTCTTACATACTTGCAACAGGGCCCGGTACAGATACCCTTCACTACATTTTATTTTGTCTTTCCCCTGACTATGATGGTTGCAGGTAGTCTTCTGCCTAAAGTCGGACCGAGAATAAGTGCCATGGCCGGCGGTTTTCTCTTTGGCGGAGGCTGGATTCTTGCGAGCCACGGCACTGAGAATTTCATCTTAACAACTCTAGGTATTGGCGTCTTAAGTGGCATCGGGGCGGGACTGGCCTACATCGTTCCCATTGCAGTCTGTATCAGATGGTTTCCCAAAAACAAAGGGTTAGTAACGGGGGTAGCAGTGGCAGGATTTGGGGGCGGGGCGGCCCTTGTCAGTCAGGTGGGTGGATGGCTGATGCATGGTTTAGCCAAGACCCCGTTTGAGAGTTTTTTTATCTTTGGCATTATTTTCATGATCACTATTGTCAGCGCCGGCTCAGTCATGAGATATCCAAAAGACAATCTCACCAAAGACCAGTCTAATCAAATCAGAGTTCGCCAACTCCTCCTTCACCCAGCATTCAGACTGCTTTATTTTTCCATGTTTATTGGCCTGGCCGCCGGTTTCGCCATTAACGCCAATCTTAAAGAACTCTACCAGGGAGAAGCTGACGGGGTCAAGCTGGGCATAACAGCCGTATCACTTTTCGCACTGGCAAACGCCTCCGGCCGCATCGTCTGGGGTATGATATTTGACAAAATCCAGGCGACTACCGCAATCCAGGCTAATTTACTCTTTCAGGCCCTGGTACTCATGGCGGCCCCAACCGCTCTCAACTCATCCACCGGCTTCATCCTCATCGCCCTTCTTACCGGCTTTAATTATGGAGGAGTGTTAGTAATCTATGTTTCATCCGCATCCCGATGCTGGGGGGCGGAAAGGGTCAGCCAGATCTACGGCTGGTTATTCTCGAGCAATATCCCCGCCTCCATTGCACCAATAATAGCGGGCATGGTTTTTGATACCTTCAATAGCTTTAATTTTGCACTCTATGGGCTTTCCGCTCTTCTTATAATTGCAGTGCTGCTCGTTAAACTGACCCCAACAAACAGAATACCAGCGTAACAACTCAGGGATATGTACAATTATTTCCATCCAGATAGGCACTAAACAGATAACGAATATCTTCTAAAGAATCGTCAATGCCATACGGCACTAACTTGGCGTACATATCGAGCATGATAACCGCATTAACAGAAGAATCAGCTCTACTTGCAGCGCGTAAACGGTTAACAACAGAAGTATTAACAATCTCCATACTTTTATAGATTTTATTCAGTCCATCCAGGGAATAATCAATATCATTACCGTCGCTCTTACAAAAATATTGTGCAAGAAGATACATGGCAGCTGAGCGATAAACCGTCTCTTCTTCACTTGCCAGAGGCAGATGAAACCTGGCCATCGGTCTAAAAAAGGCCGTTCGCGGACAACCGCTAATAGCCATCACCACCCCCATAAACGACCCTAGCGCCCTTTGTGCGGTTGTTTTTTGAGTTACAACCCGTTCATCACTTTCAACAGTCAAATATATCTCATTATAGGAGATTATGTTCTGAAACTGCCTGACCACTCCGGCAATAGATACAGCGAGGGGACAGCGGGGACTATCGTCACTCTTCAAAGGACAATGGGGACACTTATTAAAGTCCAAAAATGTCCACGAAGGGAGATCCTGCTCAGCTGAAGATACCAGTTCCAGGGTCTTGGCATCGTACTCAAGGACAAACTCCTCCTTTTGCTCTCCAGGGAGGTTGAATGAGTAGATAAGTTTCCTGCTTTCCATAGAGACTCCAGTATAGACCGCTTTTTAAACAGAAGGACGACGTATTTTATCAGGGAACCGGAAACAGCTGTCTTTCAGCAACCTGTACCATTCCAGACACTCAATTTTGAAAACATTTTACATCGTAAAGTAAAAAATGTGTACTCAATATATCAGAGGTTTGGCTGCTCTAAGTTGCTCTAGTGGATAATGACGTCCTCTCCAGATGATCCCTTTATTCTTCAGGGTATGACAGGTAGCCTTTACTATTATATAGCAGGAAACATATGGTGTTACTAGAACACCTGGAAGATAGTAGAGGGGAAGCCCCTGCATCTCCAATGCCCGATAAAACATCAATAACCGAACTGCCAGCGCTAAAGTGCAAAATAGACGAATTGACAGGGTACCACAGAGTATTCCCCAAAAAGGGTAAACAGCTATAGCTAAAATAAGCAGAAGCAATATTGAAATCGCGGCCAGGCGGTAATGAACAACGGCAAAAACATTTTTCTGCAATCCATTAATCATCGACACAGCAGAACTATACCAAGGCACAACAACAAAGTTTCCAGCAAGAAGACACCCCGACACAAACCCTTGTTCTTTAATTATTTTACCTAGCATTACATCATCTATGGGATGCATTTTAATAGTCCTATGCCCCCCCACGGCGATATATACAGATTTTCTAACCAGATTAAAAGCACCCACACCTATAAAAGAAGTTGGATCAGAACTTGCGACCTTCCAGGGACGAAACAATAACAGCAGCCCCATGCCGGCGTCTAAAATCAAACTATTGAGCAACCAGCCGGGCGATGTATTATTAAAAATTAGACTCAAGTGATCAAGGCCAACATTTTCAAGATAAAGTACTGCTCTTTGGATAACTGTTTTTTCCATCTGCACATCCGCATCGGTGAAGAGAAGATATTCACCGCTTGCCTGTTCTGCCCCTAACCTCAAGGCATTTGCTTTTCCCATCCAACCGTCCGGCAAACTGTTCACAGTCAAAACTATCAATTGCGGATATTTCTTTTTAATACTCGTTAAAATGGCAGCAGTTCCATCGGCTGACCGATCGTTTACCACAATGACCTCAAGCTCTTCATACTCCTGAGCCAAAAGAGAACAAACCGCCTTTTCTATGTTCTCTTCCTCATCACAGGCGGGGACCACGATGGATACCTTCCGCCCTGCTCTCTTTCTATCTACAGGTTGATCAGAAATATTTTTCAGTTTTCTTAGACCTGCACCAAGATATATACCAATCACCAATATCGTGATAAATATGGTAATTGAAATCAATGTTCCAACAGACATAATCCGTGCTCCGTTACTGGTTCCAGAACAGCTGCTATTTCTCAGAAAGCTGAAAGAGAAAAGACTTCACACGCTAAATGCAGGAGAGCATTCCTTCTGGTCCATTTGAGTTTTATAAACTTTCATGACAAAAATGTGGCAATTATTAATCACGATGGTAAAGTGGAAGGTTCGGCAGGATTTATTTCCTGTCTGGATTGCCGCGCCAACAACGAGAGTAGTACTCTTCCAGGATTTTGATTTCTCATCGGGTGAGTAATTTTCATCCCACTCCTCTTTAAATCATTTCCCGCCGCAAATGTCCAATTTTGTTCTGATATTTAACAGGTGAACAATGCCACCTGCGCTTATCATTTTCACTTAACATTTCACCCATAATTACTGACAAGAAGTTAAGGCTTTACCATGAACACTAAAGACTATCGTGAAATTCCGTATAACTTTACATCTGCCGACGACAAACTCATCATTAAACTACTTTTCGGCTCTGAAGTCTGGGACAACCTCCAGGAATTAAGAAGCCAGAGAATTACCGGTAGATCTGCTCGCCTGGTCATGCGCTTCATGGGAGATCTTTTCATACTTAGAAGAAATCCATTTCTATTTCAGGAGTTAATTGAATCTTCGTCTAGACGCCAAAAATTTTTCGACACAGCAACAGAAGATCTGACAATTATTGAGAGAGCGGCAAAGATTGTACGTGTCGGTTCACAACGGAGTGACAAAGTACTCCACCTTGTTGAGTTATGCCGTCAGCGTTTATCCGCCCTTAAAAAAGAGCTCAGTGAAGTGCCAGGACAGAGGAATCTGATACAGAAAAGACTCGGCGCAATAATAGGCAAAGATAATGTCCGTTTTGATCCCTTTACTCTGATCAGCCATGCAACAGACGCAACAGACTGGCGCCTTTTCTTGCCTCTTGCCGTTGTACGCCCAGCATCAGAAGAACAGATCCCGCACTTAATGAGAACCGTCCGCGAACTCGGCCTGAAGATCATCCCCCGGGGTGGCGGTACAGGCCTGACGGGAGGTAGTGTCCCTGTTAGCCAAGACTGCATCATTATCAACACAGAAAAATTAACACAAATTCACGACATTAGCCTTATAGACTTTCCCCACCTTGGGGCGTCAGTACAAGTTCCTACGTTGAAAGTTGAGGCAGGAGTTGTAACCTCTGACGCCATGGCCCATGCAAAAAAGGACGGTTACGTCTTCGCTACCGATCCAACGAGTGCCTGGGCAAGCACCATCGGCGGCAATATTGCCGAAAACGCCGGTGGCAAAACGGCTGTGCTCTGGGGGACGGCGATCGACAACATCCTTTCCTATAATATAGCCATGCCAGGCAACGGTCTTCTAACAGTCAGACGCATTGGGCATCCTATGAGAAAAATTCTTCCAGAAGATGTGCTCAATTTCCAGGTCAGCGATGATGGCGGCAAAATTCTGAAAGAAATTGAACTCAAAGGAACTGACATACGAAAAAAAGGGCTCTGGAAAGATATCACGAACAAAGCACTTAAAGGGCTCCCCGGTTTTCAAAAAGAAGGCACTGATGGTGTCATCACCTCTGGAGAATTTGTTCTCTACGAAGCGTATGAGAACAAAATAACATTCTGCCTCGAATTTTACGGTGAGGACATGGATGAAGCCAGCCGGGTCATTGTTGAGATTTCTGAGGAGTTCAAAAATGAGGGCAAAGAGGTTTTAATGGCCCTGGAACACTTTGACGAAGAATATATTCGCGCCATCAACTACAAGTTCAAGGCAGCAAGAAGTCAACACCCCAAGGCCGTGCTGCTCATAGATATGGTAGGTAACACAACAGAGCAGATCATGAATGGTAAATCGCGTCTTGAAAACCTGCTCACTCCTTATAAAAACACAGAACTATTCACTGCCCAGGACGCGGATGAAGCGGAGCGTTTCTGGAGAGACCGCAAACGTCTTGGTGCTATTTCTGCCAGGACAAATGCGTTTAAACTCAATGAAGATATCGTCTTACCCCTCAGTGCCCTGGCTGAGTTTACCCGCTTTGTTGACGCATACAATATAGAAGAAGATATCTACAACAAGGAAATGTTCATCCACAAAATCGTTGAGTATCTTAAAACAGCAGAACCAATTGAAGACCCCGACTGGCTGGAGGCGAAAACACCAAAGGCAAACGAACTATGCCGGGAAACACTGGATAAACTCTCATTACGCACCACTGAATCAGTACGTCATGAAGTGTATATCAAAAAGCTGATGGAAGATCTCCTGGAACTCTTCAGTGGTTACAAAAAGGTAAGTAGTAATATAGAAGCAATCTTTACAGATGTCAGATCTAAACGTATCGTCATAGCGACCCACATGCACGCTGGAGATGGAAACAACCATGTTAACATCCCTGTTTTTTCAAATGACCGGGAGATGATGAAACGTGCGGAGAAAACCGCCGAAGATGTTATGGAAAAAGCCGTCCAGCTTGGGGGGGTCGTCAGTGGAGAGCATGGGATTGGCATCACCAAGATGAAGTTTCTGGAGAAGCAGAGACTGGAGGAGCTTACCGCCTATAGAAAAGAGGTTGACCCGGACGCCATAATGAACCCTGGTATGCTCAGCGACCCTGAAATCATTGACAAGGTATTCACCCCTTCATTTAACCTCCTTGAGCTTGAGGCAAAAATCTTACAATATGGGTCCCTTGCAGAGCTCTCCTCAAAGATTTCAAAATGTATTCGTTGTGGTAAATGTATGCCCATATGTTGTGTCTATCACCCGGCGAGTAACATTTTCTTCCATCCAAGAAACAAAAACATGGTTATTGGCTCCCTCATTGAGGCTCTTCTCTATGATATGCAACGATCCCATCTCCCCCGTTTTAATCAGCTGAAAAATCTTGAAGAAATTGCTGACCACTGCACCATGTGTAAAAAATGTCTCGCACCCTGCCCGGTTGACATAGACACCGCCGAAGTATCAATTCTCGAACGGGAAATCCTGAGTGATCTTGGATACAAACACACAGCTCCAGCAACAAAACTTTCTCTGTTTTATCTGCAGAGCAGAAATCAAACTTTCAACTCTATCTTCCGTAAAAGCGTGATGGAATGGGGCAGTTCACTGCAGAGACTTGGGGCAAAGGCATTTAAACAGGCGCCGGCGGCGATTTCCGAGAACGACTGGAAACCGCTTAACATGCTAAAATCTCCAATGGCTGCTGCGTCTGCCGAATCACTACAGAGTGCATTACCCGCTTGCTCTGAAAATGAAGCGTTGATGATTATGCCAGAGGGAGAAGTGAATAAAACTGTGTTTTACTTCCCTGGATGCGGCTCTGAACGACTGTACTCAGACATATCAAAGGCGGCTATTTATCTGCTTATTCAGAACAATATCAGGGTGATTCTGCCTCCTCCCTACCTCTGCTGCGGCTTTCCCGCCAAGGTAAATGCCAAAAAGAAAATGGCTGCAGAAATAACCCTTAGAGACACCATTATTCTGACCCAGATAAAAGAGATGCTGGGACATATCGTTTTTGACAAATTCCTGATCAGTTGCGGGACCTGCAGAGAAGCACTATCCGAGATAGGTTGCGAAGAGATATTTGACTGTACGATTGATGATGTCTCAAATTTTGTACTTGAAAACACCAGCTGGGATTATGAGCCAAAAGCAGAGACGACAGTTCTTTACCACACCCCGTGCCACGACTCCTTCGATGGAGAAGGCCCAGCACTCCTGCGAAGATTTTATACCGGGGTCAGAGCTGTTCCAAACTGCTGTTCTGAAGCGGGGACCCTTGCCATTTCACGACCCGATATTTCCTACGCCATGCTCGAACGAAAGCGTGAGGCCATTGTTAAGGCAAAGTCAAATGGGAGGGAAATGGTATTGGCTACCAACTGTCCTTCCTGCCTCTCAGGGCTGGGCCGCAACCTGGATCTAAACATACAACCCAAGCATATGGCAGTTTTACTGGCAGAATCTATTGGAGGGAAAAACTGGATGGAAGATTTCAGCCAGCAAGTTACCCATTCAGAAAAGGTTACCTTTTAAATAGTATGGTTTCCTTAATCCAGAATAACTGCAATAAAAAACAGGTAGCGCAGACTCCGAGAAAGCTGGAGAGTGGAGGTTTTCTACAGAGCCACCGGTTTCCAGAATTTCAACACCCCGCAAGGGGGTACTCAGTTCAGTCCCTCCTTGAGGGGGATAAGTGCCTTGTGGGTAAAAGTAACTTCACGATTTCATAAAGAGTTCCTGAGTTTCTTGTTTCTTATGACAGAAGTTCAGGAGTAAGGCACTAATATGGTATTTAATCAGAAATGAGCTCTGATATTTTTCTAGTTGTTCATCTTCTTCATCATATTCTGCATCTGTTCCATCATCTTTTTCATATCCTCCTCTGATGGCATCTCTCCTTGCTTTGCACCCATGGGTGGCATTTCCATACTAGGCATGCCCATGGCTTCAACCATACTATCAACTTTAGTGAAACCTTCCGGAACCTTAAATAACTTGGAATCCTGTTTACCTACTTTAATATTTTCAACATAAGATCTTATTGTACCAACAGGCGGACCCATCTTTGCTTCCTGTTTAAGCATATTGTTCAACTTTTTTGCATACCAAAATTTCATTTCCATCGGAGGATGTTCGCTGGAGAATGTGATATTGCCCTGATAGATATCACATCTATAACCTTGTATCTTCTCAGAACCGATTTTCTTCATCTGGTTCTGCTTAACAATAGTCATCGCATCACCCCACCCGGCCATGGGACTATCTTTTTGTAGCTCGTCGAGGGTTGAAACTGTGTATTTTCTTGTTTCAGTAACGAGCATATACACTTTCCCCTTAGTAACAATACTGATTATCCCCATGGACTCGGAACGATATGTCCTGGAGTCTTTATAATACATATCTCCCCGCATCTGACCATTCATCTCGGTGACCATTTCGGCAGAAAACTCTACCGCTTGTCCAGATGTGCATGTGATTAAAATTAAACCGATAACAATAAAGTAAATTCTACTCATCTCATACCCCCACTTTGTCAATTATCTCTACATAAAAAAAGGGCCCGAAGTGTTGATATACACTTATGGGCCCTTGCAACACAACAGGATACTCTAACGTTTCAATCAGGTTACAACCTTTTCATAATATTTCTTTAAATCATTATTCAAAAAATTACGAATCTTCGTCAGGCTTCTTCCATATCCTGTCCATAGATCCTTAACTCTCAGGCCCTGCAGATTTTCAATAATTTTGGATTCCATTTTTTCCCAAAGATTCTTTCGGTAATCATTATTAAGGACGACCAGTTCAACTCCATTCCCCACAGCCTTCTTTTTCATCTGGGGAAAAACAATCTTAGAGTATCCAATCGAACCAATAACAAGAGTAACAAATGCCAGCGCTACCGGGACAATCAAGTTATTGAGTGAAAACTGACCGGTTCTAATAGCGGTAATCAAGGTGCTTTCAGGGAAGCCGAGGACGGAGTTGATGATCAAATCGCCGAAAAGAAAAAGAACCACGGCAATTGCAGTGGTTACCTTAGTAAACTTCAAAAAAATCTTATTGGCGCGCTTGAGGAACGCTCCGACAGTTTCAGCAACAAGCTCAACCTCGTTAACCTGGCGGTCAATATCCTCAAGGATATGATTAATTCTAAAGCCGGAAGCCTGCTTGATCTTACCTATCAACTCTTCCCGTTCCTGGGGCCAGCCCTCCGCTACATTTGCTGGATCCACGACTGATGGCGAGTAGGTGAGAAAGATATGAGGTATATCTTTTCTTCCTGTCATTTGTGACATATTCCAGCACAATGTACCGTAAGATCTGGTGAAATCACTTAGATTATCACATTCATCGATTCGGCTCATTACGAAAACAATGCGATGTTCGCCGGATTTTTCAGGCAGAGTATTACGAATCGCCTCGTAGGATTCCTTGATGGTACCAGCCTTATGAGGATCAAACATAAGTACTATGAGATCGGCCATCTTGGCAAAATCACCGAGTACCTGCATATAATTATAACCGCGATCTTTCTCACTGGTTGCATCGAGCATTCCCGGGCTGTCAATAATAGCCATATTATCAAGCAGCGGACTATCCACCTGCTTCATGCAAAAGTGAGAAATGAGTTTTTCACCATATCCCTTAAATTGACTAAAGGGCATATTCTCATCGTTCACAAGAGTAGATCCTGGGGTTTCTTTATCTTCACAACCTGTATCGGAGGTAATGATTGTAAAAGAATCGTCGGTTGGAGCCTGCCCGGTACGCTGAACATCCACCCCTACCAATTCATTAATCAATGTAGATTTTCCTGAAGAGTAGTTCCCGATGATCAAGACGATAGGTTTCCACTTCAAACTTGCATCAATTCCACCAAAGTCCATTTTGTATTTGGCAAATAGCGGTTCGAGCTTCTTCTTCACCTTGGTCTGTAATTGCTTCTGCAGTTCTTTTTCGTTCATCGCATGACCCAATTGTTAATTAATCTGACTGTGATATTAAAAAATCTTTGAACATAGTACTCCAACTTACAAAAACTCTCGAACATTTATTAACATTCTTATGCTATAAAATGCCACCCGAGAAAAAAAATCATCAAAAAATAGCAAAATCGCATGGAAATCATACGACAGAACAGATTTTTTTTTTAGCTACGATGGAAGGTATGAAGGTGAATAACCTCAAAATTTTTCTTGGCTGCAAACAATCTCAACAACAAAGCTTGCCAATATCACATAGACAAACTTTATACAACCTGGGAAACCCAATCACCTCCTGCGGGACCTTCCACTGAGCCTTGGACGATTTAGTGCCTTACTCAATAGAAGCTGTAATAAAAAACAGGTAGCGCAGACTCCGAGAAATTATGAGATCAATTTGAAATCATAAGCTTAAAGCTGCCGGCAAGGCACTTATCCCGACTTATTTCCCGTTTATCGGGGTTCGAACCTTCGAAGCTGTCGCTCTCAGCCTGCCAACCCCTGGGTGTTCTCGGTTTTTATATTTTTTGCAGAAGAATCACATCGTCCGCAACAAAATGAACTTGAGCATTAAACTTATCCGCCAAATAGGTAAAGGTGGTTCTACTATAAAAACAGACGTGGGTCAAATCACGGATATAATGCCAGTTACAAAAGGTTTGTCTACTTTTCACCAACTTTGTCATTATTCCCAGCCATCCACCTGGCTTTAACATTGAAAAGAGCTCATAAAACTCCAGATCCGGGTTATGCAAATGCTCAACAACTTCCGTTGCAGTAATAAAATCGTATCTCTTAACCAACACACTTGGCTGGTTATGATAGAATGGATCAAAGCACTCCATCCGTTGTCCCGCTTCTTCTAGCATTGCGGCCAACGCCGGACCTGGACCACAACCAAAATCAAGTCCTTCCAGGCCATGTGAAGAAGATCCAGGCTGCTGCTGTAACCTCTCCAGCAAGGGGTGAGTCAGGCGCGAAAGAAAACGTCTATAGCCAGAATCATTCACCTCATTTTCATGCAGGTCATACACTTTTTTTTCATCTTTGGGGCTAAGCAAAAAACGATTGGGCACAAATACCAGAGAACAACAGCTACATTGCAGATAACACCTGTTTTTATCCTCATAATAGTACGCCGCCCTTTCACACCTGCACAGTGGACAAGGGTTATTGTTAACGACACTCACCGTTTACCCAATGAGTATCAGGCCTGCGACCCAGGACATCGATTCGCCGTCATAATTCTTTTCCTTAACATTAATATCAGAAGGCCAACCGCAATCGTCCATTAACTGCGCAACATTGATACCAAAGCCGGACATTGACGGTCGAGCCAGTTGAGGATTCCGACATACACCACCAGATAAAACCCGACAGCCATTCATATCAGAACAGAAAATGTTCTTACAGGATCCACCGGCAAAAGCTTTGGACTGAACATACCCCATATCCATTGCTGCAATTTCAACCCCGGCAACGATTTCGTGGAGTAATGCCATAACCTCCCTGCGCTCGTCTGAGAAAAGAGACGCCATGGGCACAACCAGCCGTACGACAATGGTCGCCTCTGCACTTTCACGCCATATACGGAACGTCTCCGGTCCCTTAACATGGGGAGGGCAACTTGGAGACAGGCCAAAATTTTCACACCGCGGTTCCCTGCAAAAACGAGAAAACTCTTCATCCACAATAATCCTGGCAGGGGAAATAGTACTGGCGTCTGTCGCACCAGAGAGAGTTGCTATCTCTATCAACTTATCAATATTTTTTTTCATACAGTTATCAAAAGTGCCTATAGCACCGTCTCCAGTTGCGATAAATCTCTAGCGACTATAACACCTTCAGGGACAGCATCCCCCGAGTTAGCCGACAACCAGATAGCCTTTATTCCAAGTTGTAAACAGGGAAGGATGTCATTTACCAGATTATCTCCTACCATGGTCACCTGCGCTGCAGGAATGGCCAGCATCTCTAATATTGTGCGGTAGAAATCAAGAGCTGGCTTGGTAAAGCCCGTATTCTGTCTACAAAAATATCCATCGAGATAGCTATCTAACCCTACCCTCCTGAACGCTTTCATTATATCATCAGGAGTAGACTGAGCCGCAGCCGTTGCAATATAAATAAATGCACCAGGCGAGACAGCCTCCAGCAACTCTTTGGCATACGGAACCGCTTCAACATGGTGCCAATCACACATTTTACCGTCAACACCGGGAATATCGACCATCAGAGTATCACCCCAGTCAAAAAGAATGACCCGTCGATTGTTCATTAAATCCAAAGACATTGGCCTCAGCTATTCCGCTGCAATGCGAAACACTGTCAGAACCCGGGCCCGAACGATTTCCTTTCCTGTGGAGATAGACGCCTCTCCCCCTGTACCGGCCATTTCCATTGTCCTCATAGCATTCGCCGGTCTACGGGAATAGTCATTACTTTCTTCTATCTGCAGGACCTCTACAATTTTTGCATTCAATGCCTCGGCGAGCGCTGTTGCCTTCATCCGGCCATTTTTCACCGCATCAATTCTAACGAGATTTTGAATCTCAGCACGATTTGAGATATCAAAGCGAACTTCTCCAATTGTCATATTTTTAAATGTGGACAATTTCCTCCAGTAGTTGAGATACTCAGAAAAATCAGTGGTTGTAAACTGGATTGCAGTAAATCCATAGTACCCCTCACGCACCCTGCTGTTGGCACGGTACACCCAGTTTTCCTGCAACTGCATCCTGGAAGTTTTCACATTTTCTAAGGTAAGGCCCGACCCCAGTAAAAACTTCAAGACAGCAGCCACCTCTTGTGAATGGTCACTGGAAACAGTCTCCACCGACATCCCTTGAGTCCTCACCGAAACTGCCCATTTGAGCTCATCCGGTACAACCTCCTTCTCCGCCACTCCAAAAACCTTTACATGGGGGACTTCAAACGATGCCTGGGCCAGGGACAATGGCACTACAATAAAGAGCACCTGCAGTAGAATTTTTATCATCTCGTTGATCTCCTCTGTGAATTACTCAAAGTAGTCATTAGTACCTTAGAAATTCATTTCGTGTTTTTTATGAATGAATTTCGTGAAGGTACTTATCCAGCGATTCTAAAAAAGTTTCCGACTAGTCGGGTTAGTTTTGCTGTGCTTTCTCGCTATAAACACAAATGGTAGAGCAAAGGGGCCAAAGACAATCCCCATAACAAGCCAGAAAATTTTATCAGCATCTCTTTTAGCGGCGATGAGATGCAACAGCACACCAAAAAATGCATTAATTATAGTGCTCTCTATCATAGGGAAGATTCCCACAACGCTGCCACCAACTATTCGGAACCAAAGTTGACTTTGCCCCTCAATTCGCCGTACAATTAAGGTAGCAAAAAACGAGTACTCTAACATAACACCCCACAAGGGGGTATAAGTGCCTTGCCGGTTACTTGAAGTGCTTAATTTCAATACAGTCTCCAAATTACTCGGAGTCTACGCTACCTGTTTTTTATTGCGGTTTTTCTGGAGTAAGGCACTAAAACAACACCGAACTTCGAAGTACGACTTACCATAATCAATAGGGGGGGAAGATGAAAGATATAACTCAAATCGTTGTACCTGTTGACCTTGCTGAACATACCGAGAAGATCATCGCATACGCTGCCGCAGGTGCTGAAAAATTTTCAGCAAAACTCCACGTAGTACACGTGGTTGAACTATTACCAACATTAGGTGAACTGGAACTGGGAACCACAACCATGGACAGCTTCAATAAAAAAAGAATGGAGCAGTCAAAAGATTTTTTACATAAATTCCTACTGGGCTATCCGGAGTGCATAGGTAAAATCGTCTCGGGCGTCATCGTTGATGAAATTACCAGCTACGCCAAATCTGTAGAAGCTGATCTCATCATAATCGGCACCCATGGAACAAAAGGACTTGAAAAACTACTTTTAGGCAGTGTAGCGGAACGGGTCGTAAAGAATGCACATTGCCCAACGTTGGTCATGAATCCATATAAGCAGGCAGCTGGCTAACAGCTAATCTGCCAGCAAAACATCTAAATGCGATCTATTTGTTGTGGCGCATCACATTGTGCCGCAACAATAGATGACACGACGTCCACTATACAAACCAGCCCATAGAGTGGACATATTTTATAAGCATACCCAGGCACATTACGACAACGACCAACCGCAGATATTTGGGATCAATCCTGAGTAGACAGTGCGAACCTGCCCACGCCCCCATAAATTGTCCTACCATCATGACCAGACCAACCAGCCAAACCACCTTACCTGCAAGAAGAAATATAAGAAGAGAGGCAAAATTGGTTGAAAAATTCAGCGTTTTTGCAATAGCCGTCGCATCAATTAAACCATGTCCCCTAAGAGATACTCCCGCCAGCGCGAAAAAAGATCCGGTACCCGGACCAAACATACCATCATACCAACCGAGCAGAGGCACCACTATTCGGCGGTATGTAACGTCTGATATCTTTGGTGTACTGCCTGCCGTTTGCAGCTGGGGCGAGAATAAAAAATATACAGCTATAAACAAGAGTACAGCAGGAATGACAAAGTGAAGAATCTCGGTATTAATAAATTGCACCGCTATAGTCCCCAACATGGAACCAATAAATGCGGTAAACATTAAGAACTTCACATCTTCCCACCTGACTCTTCGACTTCTCAACATCACAATAGTCGCCGTTGCTGTGCCCATTGTGCCCTGCAGTTTATTGGTACCAAGTGCAAGTAAAGGTGAAATCCCGCTAAGAATCAAAGCGGGAAGAGCAATAAGACCACCTCCACCGGCTAAGGTGTCTAAAAAACCGGATATAAATGCCGCCACAACCAAAAACAACAAGATATCTACAGTGAAGCCTTGAATTTCCAAAATATT
>JAAELB010000955.1 GCA_024227155.1 Desulfobulbaceae bacterium | reverse complement strand
TTAAAGCGGCTCATAATTTGCTCCTGATATATTGTGGGGACAACACATCGTGGAGCTTATTATGAGCCTTATTGAGTCAACTGGCAAAGCCGTTGAACTCTGACCACGCCCAAAGGACGTGGTTTTCTCTTACGAAATAAATATGGCCAATTCGAAGCTCAATTTCACTATCGCCCCCTTTCCTCCCTTCTAGATGGGAACGGTTTAAGTGTGCGATTTTAGACGAACACCGAAGTCGCTACTGCATCTGGAACTTAGTGAAGGAGAACCAAATGATTAGCTTGGATGAAACGATTAGCAGGATAAGACATGGCATATATTTATGGATATAGAACCATTAACCCTTAAATAATATTGTAGAATTGGGTCAAAATAAGTATTTATACTGGGAAATAGGGAAAAAACAGGATAGGCTATGGTGAGTTGTTAGAAGAAGTAATATTATTTCATGTAATAGCATAGCAAGACTTACAAATCAACCACAGCAACCTCTATTAATTTTACCCATGGGAAAGGAAATGAAAAAACTACTCTTTTTGGTTGTTCTCTTGGTCTACTTTGCCCCTTTAACAGCCTTCGCCACAGATGCAGAAAATTCCGCAGAACATGCAGCTCTAAGAGAGCTCAAAACCAAGGTTGAAGATGCTATCAACTCCGGTGATATTAAAACATTAGCTTCTTTTTTGGCCAAGGATTTTGTCTTTATAGCAGCAGACCAAACAGTTATAACCACAGAAGAAGACCTCATCGGTTATTGGCAAAAGCGATTCTCATCACCCGACTCCATTGTAACTGCAATGAAGACATCGATAACCGCCTCTATCCCTACAAAATTTACATCTCCTGTTTCTGGCTATTGTTATGGGACCAGTAAAGATATATACACTCTTCTTAATGGTAAGAACATTGCAATTGACTCAATTTGGTCCACGCAGCTAGAAAAAGAAGATGGCGTATGGAAGGTCAAAGTAGCCCATGCCGGTGTAAACTATATTGATAATCCGGTACTGGAAGCAAAAAGTATGTCTATGTTTAAAAAGCTGGGTGTCTTGTTCAAGTTCTCTTCACTGCCAGGCGAAGTCCAAAAGTAGATACCTGAACTTATGAAGCCTCAAGGAACTTTGGACCATACATTGGGTAAATTCCAATTTTCAACACAGCAGCAACTCTTTCTTCTTTTTTGTAATTATTTTCAATTTATTCATTTGACCACAAGTTTTCTTGTGCTTTTCACGCCCTGGGCAAGTCTTCCATGGAGGGTTTTGGGAACATTGGTCGTTTTATATCTTCTTCCTGTAATGATTGCCCGATCAATCTTGTGGATAAGGCCGATAAAAAATACCCGAATACCTCTTTCATCCCCTGAATATTTTACCTGGTGGATACTCTTAAACTTGCAAATGCTCTTTTGCCGACTGCCGTTTTTAGAAGAGTGTCTCCGGTGTGTTCCCACCCTGTATAGCAACTGGTTGCGTTTATGGGGTGCAAAAATCGGAAAGTATACTTACTGGGCTGCCGGTCTGCGGATCCTAGATCGGTCATTTCTAAATATCGGTGATGGTGTCGTCTTTGGTGCAGGTGTTCGTCTGAACTCACATGTGGTCACAAAAAACAGTTCAGGAGATCTTGAGTTACAGCTTGCAGACATTGTTATCAAGGATCGTGCCATCATCGGTGGGTACTCTCTTCTTACTGCTGGTACAGTGGTGGAGCAGGATGAAGTGACAAAGGCCATTCTTCAATCTCCACCATTCAGTACATGGGTGAACGGTAAAAGGCTTAAAAACACGTCTGAAAAAACTGAGAAAAGAACATTCGATGCGAATTGATATGCATGTGCATATAGCAGATGTCGGCTCCATTGCCAGTGGAGCACAACCACCTTTTCTCTGGTCCAATGGAATTCTTGCCAGGATTCTGCATAAAGTTTTTTTTTCAGGTGATAGCCCTCTTGTAAAAGGTACATCCAACACACACTGGGAAAATCAGCTTTCTCAATGGGTTAAAGAGAGCCAGATCGACAAAGTGGTATTACTGGCTCTAGACAAAGTGTATGACAAAGATGGCCACTGTCAGAACGATACAACTCGCTTTTCAGTGAAAAATGACCTTGTTTTACAGTCCACAATGGGGAATGATCATTTTTTGTTTGGTGCAAGCATTCATCCTTATCGCAAGGATGCTATCAACATCCTTGAAAAAGTCGTTTCCCAGGGTGCCTGTCTCATTAAATGGATTCCATCGGCTCAATATATTGAACCCGATGATTCCCGATGCCTAGAATTTTACGAAGCAATGGCCCACCATGGTATCCCTCTTTTATCGCATACAGGGGTAGAACATTCACTTGGTTGCAGAAGAACACCATTCAATCATCCCGACAGACTCATTCCTGCACTGAAAAAAGGCGTAAATGTCATAGCTGCCCACTGTGGGACCAGGCTTTTTCTCCATGAGAAATCTTTTTTTCATTCCTGGTGTAAACTTGCCAGAAGACATGAAAATTGTTTCGGTGATTTAAGTGCGCTCCCTGTAATAACGCGCATCCCTGCCTTGCGGAAAATTTTTTCTGATACCATCTTGCAGCAGAAGGTTGTGTATGGCTCAGACTTTCCATCTTTTTCGTCACCTCTCTGGTGTTGGCAGCTCGGGGCCAAACAGATACTCCGCCTATCCAAAATTTCAAACCCCATTGAGCGAAATTATAGAGTGATGCAAACCTTGGGCGTTCCCGATGCAGTTTTTAGAAAAGCTCATTCAATTCTAAAATGTTAACCAACTTCTATTTATGGAATCTATGAAAATGTGGGAATTACCATGGCAGGGTAAAAGGGTTCCCCATGCAGTACTTGACATCATGCGTGGTTGCAATATTTCCTGTAGAGCATGTTACAATTCACAGCCTTCTTCTCCACCAAAACCACTGGAGGAAATAGAAAGCGAGCTCGATCAACTTCTTCGTTTTCGGCACTTAAGCTCAGTGAGTATTGTAGGGGGCGAGGTCACGCTCCACCCACAGCTTTGTGAAATAATTCAGCTGGTGCGTAGCAAAGACCTTGAGGTTGAACTTGTCACAAACGGTCTCTTAATTGACCAGGAATATCTGAACAACCTCGCTTCTGCCGGATTGACCATTATCTATTTCCATGTGGAAAAAGGGCAGGACCGACCGGATCTCCCAGTTAATCACTCCTATGAACAGATCAACGAGTTACGAAGACAAAAGGCCTTAATGTCTGCAGAAGCTGGTATTGAGGTAGGTCTCACATTGACCGTCTATCCCGAAGAAAAAGAAGAACTTCATAATACTTTGGACCTCATGTTCCGTTCTCCTCAAATAAACTACTTGCTGGTCACTCTCTATCGAGATATTTCCTTAATCAATATCCTCAAAGGCAATATCTTTTCCGGTATGTCTGGAGAGGGAAGTCCACCACGTTACCCATCCCAGATGCATATCAAAGATATCGTTTCATCTCTGAAAAACGATCTCCACATGGAACCATTCGGTTTTGTGGGCTCAAATGTGGATAGGACAGACCCGCGATGGCTTTCCTATCTAGTTGCTGTCAACACTCAAAGCAGTGGTGCCTATAACTACCAGTCTTTGCAGGCCAGTCCTCTTGAGAAATCAATGATGTTTCTACTGCGGCTGTTCAGAATACGTTACCCTATGTTTATTGAACAAAATGCTGAACGGTTCCGTAAACACCTATTTTTAAACGGAATGCTCACAGGAAGATATCTCCAACATCAAGCGTTGATTAAAGAGTCAAAACTGGCCGATAGAACATTACGAGCAAAACGCATATTATTCCAGAATCCTGCAGAACTAAGAGAGGACGGTACCCTTATCCACTGCCAATGCTGCCCAGACGCTATTATAAAGAATGGGTCTCTTGTTCCGGTTTGCATCGCCGACAAGGTCGTATAGTTGAGCAGGCCCCCACTGCTGAGAAGTTGCATCTTTTTTAGCCTGCGGGTTTGGAGGGAAACTATTTGGTTAACCCCAGGAACATCCCCTGCTTTTTGAAGGTCTCCTTGCGAAACAGTGGATTGTATCGTAAAAATATCCCAAGACGCCGAGCAGTGCGCAGATTGGTTTTTAGATCAAAGATCCTTCTTATGATGGAGGGAAAGCTGTTAAAGTTTTTTCGTATTTCAAAGCAAATCTCGGTGAGTTCATCTGCTGTCATATTCTTTGGTACAAAGGCGGCATGATTAAAGCGATACTCTGGATGCAGCCACCACTTTTCATCATATAATAATCTCCCCTGCTGTTTGAGCTCAGAATATAAAATGGTCTTTGGATATGGCATGAGGATATTAAAGGCAGCAAAAGCGAACTTATGCTCCAGTGCAAAATCCAACGTCCGGGAAATGGAATCTGTTGTATCATACTCATGGCCAAGGGTGAAGGCAGCCCAGGTTTGTAATCCAAAATCCCTTAAAATCTCCAACTGAGGGAGGTATCCGGAAAAATCATTGAGGTTAAGCCCCTTCCCCATTGATTTCAAGCTCTCCTGATTGAGAGATTCAAAGCCAATGACATGTCCTAAACAACCGCTACAGGCCATAAGATCCATAAGCTCGTGATCATGGGTCATGTCAATACTTGCCTGTGACACCCAGCGCAATTTAAGAGGCGCCAGCTCTCTAAAAAGATCTTTGGCCGCTGCTCTATTGGCGACTATATTATCATCCACGAAAAAGAGAAACTTTCTTCCCTGGCCGCTGATTTCTTCAAGGACCTGGTCAATTTCCCTGACATAATGCTTCTTATTAAAATAACTACTGATTGCGCAAAAATTACAGCTGTGTGGACAGCCTCGGCTAAACTGTAACAGGGTTATGGGCAGGTATCCCTTGCCTTCAAATAGTTTCCGCCGAGGTATTATGTTGCAACTTTGTGCGACCCCAACTGGAGCCCGGTAGACAGATTTCAGCTGACCGGCCCGAACATCATCTATGACTTGCTGCCAGAGGGTTTCTGCATCTCCTAAGAAAATGGCATCTGCATAGTACTGAACTTCTTCCGGGAGCAGTGTGGGGTGTACGCCTCCCATTATCACCGGAATACCTCGTGAACGAAACTCACCACTTATCTCATAGGCCCGCCTTGCAGTGAAGGTCTCAACCGTAATTGCGACAAGATCGGTGGGCTCATCATAGGGAATAGTTTCCATCCTGTCGTCATACAGGGCGACATCAACATCGTCCGGTGTGAGACCTGCCAATATCCCCACCTGCAATGGCTCCATTCGCCCCTCGTCCACATAGAGGCTATGTTCCATCCTGCCGATATTAGGTTTGATCAAAGTAATTTTCACAAATTTACTCCGTGGAGATCAATGGATATTGAGCGCCCAGGCAAGAGTTCTGTTTTACCATGACCTCTTTTTTATTGATGAAGTTTGCGATTAAACAGCAGGCTATATTTCTAACTGACCCACTGTTCGCCTTCAACCTGAAGGTTCGTGAGAAGATGGACGAATAGGAATTGAAGTCCTTCCTAGCTTGAAAGCACCCATTCGTCAGGTCATCGGGTGACATTAAGGCTGGTTTGAAGGTTGCGCTCCCATATCTATAGTTGTGGTCCAGCCACCACTGTTTATATAAAAGCCTGCCTGCACTCTCAAGCCGTTTATACAACCTTGTACCAGGAGTCGGAAGCAGAGGGTTAAAGTTTGCCAGACAGAATTTTGATTCGATGGCAAAATCAACCACTGGTTCAAAAGAGTCCCGGGTGTCATGATCGTAGCCAAAAACAAAGGTGCCATATATCATGATACCTCTGTCGTAAAATTGTTGAATCGTACTGGTATAATCATGCTGATGAAGATTCGAAGCCTTGTTCATCTGTTTCAAATTTTCACGGTTGAGTGATTCAAACCCAATGGTTGCAGCAATGCAACCACTTCGGGCCAGGAGATCCATGAGTTCTTTATTTTGAGCAATCTCAATGCTGGTTTGACAAACCCAGTGGATTTTTAATGGAATGAGTGCATTGAGCAGTGCTGTTGTTCTCTGCAGATCCACAAAGAGGTTGTCATCGATAAGAAAGAATAATTTACTTTTGAAGGATTCAACCTCTGCAATGACGTCATTGAGTGGGCGCTGCCTGACGGAGTTTCCATAGAAGGCGTTGATGGAGCAAAAATCACAGGCGTACTTGCACCCTCTGCCTGCATAAACCGGTTTGATTTTGCCATATCTCTTCCCTTTGAAGAGAGAGTAATCTCCAAGCACATTTTCAATTGCAGGTGGATTCTCATTGCGATACACCTTTTGCAGATTACCCTTTCTGAAATCAGCAATGAGCTGTGGCCAGAGTTCTTCAGCATCACCAATAATAAGAGCATCGGCAAACTTTGCGGCCTCTTCCGGAAGAAGAGATGGATGATAACCGCCCATCACCACGGGGACCCCTCTCTCTTTGTAGGAAGTTGAGATCTGGTAGGCTCGACGAGCCGTATAGGTTTCCACGGTAAGTGCAACCAGATCTGGAGTGTCACGTAAATCCAGTGGCTCGACTCGTTCATCATAAAAGGTGATATCAATATCGGCTGGCGTTAATCTGGCCAGGATTGCAAATACCAGGGGTTCCATGGCATCTGCAGATCGTCGATCTGACAAGTTGGGGCGAATAAATGTTATTTTCATCTAAACACCTGCTCATCGATGGGATGTTTGTGTAACACAGAAGACTTAATGTTTCCCAACTGTTTCCCAAGTGCAGTTTGGTTGGTTAAAAATTTCTCAGCTGCTCCAGGAGAAGTGAGGCAAACCAACACACCTTTTAATTGCCCGAGTTTCCTACAATAATCATAATGGAAATTCTCTCTTAAACGAGTGTCTATGTCCTCACCAAGTCTCTGGGTCATATCCTTTGTTACAGCCTGATCCTCCAGATACACCATGTAGTTTTTCATATCTTTCCCCGGACAGAGCAGATAAAACTCAGGAACCAGGCCATACTGCTGAAATACTTCAGCCAGTACCCTTGCAATATGCTGTTCATGGAGTTTTTCACCATAGATATCAGAGATATTGTCCAGCTTACCCATGAAAGAGATACAGGGGAGATCCTTGTAATATCCGACAACTTTCACGGTATCCTGAAGTTGATATCTATACAGTCCACCACCCGTTGAAACAACAACACTGTAGGTCTGGCCAATCTCGAGTTGATGTGCCAGGAGAATTCTATTGGGATCTGGAGTAGTTTCATCAAGGAGTGGAATGAATTCAAAAAAATGGGTGTGACCTGAAAGCACGGCCCCCTCTCTCCCAACCAGAGGAAATGAGACAAAGGCTTCTGTGGCAATCAAACCTTTTCCCTGAATCGTCACATTTTGAAAATAAGTATCCCTTAGATGATCCGCATGCATTCTCGATGGGCCGTCTGACCAGCAGCTAATTAACCTAAGGGATGACCAGATATCTTGTGGATACGGCCCCGTTGTCTCCAGTTCTGCGGCTCGTTTTGGGTTTGGCTTCTGATATGACCTGATTTTTTTGCCCAAGGCACCATCGACAACACCCGGTGGTGAAACTGTTCCGTATCGTATATCCCTAAGTAAGCTACCCCAGTTTTCAACCATGGCGTCCATGAGTAGGGTAAGAAAAGTGGGGTTCCATACTGAAATAAGTCGCAAAGCTCTCTGTGAGAGCAAACTCAAAAGCGTTACATAGCGGAAGACTGCAATATCAGAAATTTTGGTCACCAGAGGAGGGACTGCCTGGATCGCGCCTCCAACTACTTTCCCCACAGCTCCCAGATAATCGGTGTCATCTTCAAAACCAACCGGAATTCTACAGTCATGGGGTGGAGTATAACTACTTGCTGGGCTGATGGAGAAATAGGCCCTGCCCTTTACTGCCGGGTAATGAGAATATACATTCCAGAGCCACCCATTTATACCTCTGTGAAATTCCTCCCTAAGCGTGGAAGTATATGGAATCAATTTGGTTGAGCCAGCGCTACCGCTGGATGGTTCAAAGAGCAGAACATCATCCCGGGTGAGAATGTTTTTTTCACCTGCTGCAATGGAGTCTATGGCAGCAGAATAATCATCAAAGGTTGAGGGAGGAACCCTCTCCTGAAATTGTGAGACACTGGAGATTGTCTCAAATCCATATTCTACTCCAAACCCGGTATGAGCATTATTCCTGAGATACTGCTGTAACTTCCTCTCCTGCGTGGCCTTAAGCTGTGACGCTGCAAGCTCAAATTGGAGCCAGCTTTTCTTACAAGATGCCAGCCAGATTCCCATGCACATTTTCGTCCAGAGGGAGTTCATTGAGCAACCCTCTTACCAGCCTTCGAAAAATTGCTCGGAGAGACTTCAGCCAGACAGACCAGCTCATCACCTTGTTCATGCCCAGGATTGTGCTCCATAAAAAAATTAATGTGGGGATCATTGAGCCGAGAGAGAGACGGGTTACGCTCTCCATGAATCAGGGGGGTATTGCCTTTATCAAACCTGACTATGCCCGTTTCAGGATTAAACTGTCCTCCGAATAGATGTTTTGAAACATCGTGCATTAATTGGCTGATTGAAGGTGGAGTCGCCTCATTATATGCGGGATAGAACTGTTTGAAATATACCGGAAAGCATCGATAGGTTCTAAAACCAGACGACAAAAGAAACCAGTACACCGGTTGAGTCGCGCCCCTGGTAAGTTTAAATACGGTTCCAATCCAATTTTTTGCAAACACAAGGGAGTTACGGTACGGCTTATGGATTATGGTATCACCTGTGTAAACAATAGTCGCAACCTGCCGTTGAAACCGATGCTCAAAGATACGAAGAGTAGAAAACCCCTGAATGTTCTGCTTATGTGTATCTCTAAAGAGAAACACCCTGTCTTTTGCAGAAATATCATCAAGAAAATTCTGGACGTCGGCCCCTGTAAAGTAGGTGCAAAACAGGGAAAACATTTCTCGAAGAATATGGCTTTGCAATGATCTGACAGGAACCACTTGGCAATATAACTTTTCACTCATAACAGGGCAATCTCTAAACCTGGAATTCTATTGTTGCGGTCTACCACTGGTAATGTACCTTCTTTTTCCCAATACACTAAAAATATCTTACTGACACTCCGGATGGTCTTTATCGATTTTTCCACATATGATTGCAATGGATGATTGCTGGCAAATCCAACGGTTAGCAGTGAGATATCTTGCCTTCTGGCTTTTTGCAAAGCCCTTGTGAGAAGTGCCTTGAAGATATCTTCTCTGTCTTGGTGAATGGTGACATGGCTCAGATAAGCATGAGAGATTGGCTCATTCATTGCCGGAAGTTTGGGTGAACCACTCAACCTTGCTGCTACATTAAGTATTGGCCGAAATCTGGAGATACGGGAGGAATATCGTCGAACGACGGATTGTTTAAATCTCCTCTGGTCCCACAGGCACATACATCCAACAATTTTTCCTCCTTCAAGGGCAAGGATACAATCGGAAAATGATACCCCGGGGGTTCTTTCCTTAGAAAAAAGGGTTTCTTCATCCCACACCGGGGAGAACTGTTTAGCACAATTGGTTTGCTGGAGAAATTCAAGGAGAGCAGGCAACTGCTCCCTGCGGCATAATTCAATTTTTACTGTTGATCCCTTCTTCAGGCTATAGCTTCTTCGAGTCGACAGCACATGTGTGACAAAGGAACAATATTCCTCATATCTTGGTAGCCCGGGGATTGCAGATTGTAAAATTCGCTCTGCCGAGGAATTCCCTTCCATGATGCTGGTTAAATAGAACGGGACCCGCCCATCTGCATGCAGCTGCTGTAAGAATTTAAACCCTTTTTTCAGGGAAAAAAGATTTCTATATGATGGGGTAAATCGAAGCTGGCTGAGATAACCAATATCCATAGGAGACCCATCTACATAATATTGCCTTATTCCACGACTCGCCATCCCCACAAGGCTGTTTTCTTTCTCTTCTCTTGCCACTATCGTCTGGTGAAAATGGCCTTCAAACCCTAAAAAATCAAAATAAGAGGGTTCACGCTCAAAGGAAAAACTCACCTTACCACCCATGGGGTTTTCTCGCAATAAACGGCGGATTTCCGCGTCATCCCGTTGACTTGCAAGTTGGTATGATAATCGCCGGGTCATTTTGTAAAATTCTCCGGTGAAAAAGCCAACACATCCTGCCGCACCCGAATGAGTGGTTGGGTTTCTCCCTGATCACCCAATGGGAAGTTGTTTCTTTCAGAAATTTCCTTTTTAATCGACCAGTTAATACCAAAAAACTGAAGCCACATGGCAAAATCATTTCGGTTAACCCGGTCCAAGCTCCGATTCCAGATACCAGGTATTGAAAAAAAGCTCTTTCGAGCATCAATGCACCCCTGCTGCAACTGCAGAGGGCTCATGCCACGCGGTTGAAAGGGAATATCATTATAGGTGTAGTTGCCATCCAGCCACCACCTTTCATAGCGAAGACGCCCTTCGTTCTCAAGTCGGCTATACAAAGGAGTTCCTGGAAAGGGGGTCAGGTGATTAAAAGCAGCAATATAAAAACGATGTTCTTGAGCAAAGGCCACAGTGGCCTTGAAACAGTCGATTGTATCGCCATCATACCCGAAGACGAAGGTGGCATAGAGACGGATACTATGTCGCCGCAGGTTAGCAAGAGCCTTGTCAAAACCATCTTCTTTCAGATTTACCCCCTTATTCATTTGCATAAGGTTGTCATCGTTTAATGATTCAAAACCGATAAGAACACCCTGGCAGCCAGATTTTGCCAACAGATCAAGAAACTCCTCATCATAGGCGGCATCCAGACTCATCTGACTCACCCAGCGTATTCGCAGAGGGATAAGTTTTCTAAGAAGTTGCTTTGCCTCCGCCAGATTTGCTGAAAAATTGTCATCCACAAAGAACAGGAGCTTCTTCTTACCCATGCGTCTCAGCTCTTCAATGACGCCATCATGCAACCTGGTCGTTCGGCTCCCACGAAAAGCAGTACATACAGCGCAAAATTCACAGGAGAGAGGACACCCCCTGCCCGCTTCAAGCAGAGTTACAGGTAAATATTTTTTCCGTTGAAATAGTGTCCGATCCGGGATCTGAAATCTGAGACCTGGTCTCTTGACTGCATAGTAGTAGGGTTGTAACCCATCCACTGAAGCATCTTCCAAGACCTGATGCCAGAGTGTTTCACATTCTCCGACTATTACTGCTTCAGCATATTGGCTCACTTCTTCCGGGCATAGAGTTGCATGAAATCCCCCAATTACAACGGGGATGCCTTTTTCTCGATAGCGGCTGGCAATCTGATACCCCCGTTTTGCAGTGTAGGTTTCCACTGTAATTGCAACAAGGTCGGTGGGATCGTCATAATCAATTTTCTCAAGGCGATCATCATACAATTTCAGTTCAATGTCTGCTGGAGTCAAGCCAGCAAGGACAGCGATGGTCAATGGTTCCATCTGCCAGGTGCCGATATAGTCTTTCTGTCCGGCCCGCCTGCCGATACAGGGTTGGATGAGAGTAACCTTCATGTTTACATTCACTTTTCCTGGTAAATTTCAGAACGGAGAGAACCTCCCGAATTGGTATGAGGACAAGCATAAAAAGGTTCATTTTCCAGGCGTCTTGAAAACTTGCGATAGTTCATATTTCCTAATAAATTAATAAGGCTGGAGAATTTCCAGCCCATGGTCCTCCTGATAACATGTGACATCTTGAAGGTTTCCCGGTAAGCCCATTTAAAACCTGCATAGAGTTCCCCGGGCGTCATCAATTCAGGCTGAAATACCACATGCATGGTATCATAGTCTTCCCACTTATAACTGATAATACGATTTTCAGCGGAAAGTGTTCGATAAAGTCCCGTTCCTGGATAGGGAGTCAAGATTGAAAATCGTGGGATATCAATCTGCAGCTCGTTTATCTGCTCAACGGTGGATTGGAATATTGTTTTATCGTCATGGTCAAAGCCAAAAATGAAGCAGCCCTGTACCGAGATATTATGTTCATGCAAGAGCTCCATCAGTTCACGGTATTTATCCTGATGATTAAAGCTTTTATGGATTTCCCCAAGAGCGTTGGGAGCAAAGGATTCAAAGCCAAATAAAAGATAATTACAGCCACTCTCAGCCATGACTTCAACCAACTGGGGGGACTCAACAAGTTTGGTGGTTGCCAGGCCGCCCCACCGTTTTTTGAGAGGCACCATGGCGCGAAACAACTCAAATGCATACTCAACATCATCAACAAGACTGACATCGTTAATGGCAATATATCTGGAGGGAGCAGCCTTTATATCACGAATAACATCTGCAATGGGACGCTTGACATAACCAACACCCAGCGCTGGAATCGTACAAAAATCGCAGACATGTGGACATCCCCTGGTGGCCATGACTGTATCTGCCACCATGTAACCTGAGCGCCTGAGCAGATCATTTCGAGGTGGTGGCAGTATCAGCTCGGAGGGTTGTTCCTTTTGGGACTCTGTATACCTTTTTTTGAGCCTTCCCTCTGCAAAATCCCGGAGTAATTGTGGCCAGGTATTCTCTGCTGTTCCAATTACAATACTATCGGCATGCCGCTGCGCCTCATCGGGAAGTAAGCTCACATGAACACCACCCAAAACCACAGGTATCCCCTGTTTTCGAAAGTGTTCGGCCAGCTCGTATGCTCTCGTGGCTGTTCCTGTTATTGCACTAATTGCAACCAGATTTGCACCTGTTTTATCGGGTACATTGTCTATACTCTCATCGATGAGTTCAAATTCAATTTCAAGCTCTGGAGGCGCCAATGCTGCCAACAGTGGCATCGTTAGTGGTGCCTCTCTCATGGACTTTCTAAAAGAACCACATCTGATGAGATGAATACGACCATTGGGTAATATCAACAGAACCTTCATGCACTTACCCTGTGGATGTTTTTTTATAACTATTCGGATCAAACAACATTTTTCCCTAACGTTAAAACATAACTGACAGGCAGTGATCCAGCGCCAGTTGAGCAACATGGAAAACCCATTATGTCCCATGTCTTTCAGTCTACTCAATTGTAGGTGGAAAGCACCTGATTAGTTACGTTTTTTTAACCATAACAAGAGATAGAAACATGGTATTTTAATTTAAAATAGGTATAATCCATTTGTCTCAAGATGAAAAGAGTTACAAATACTATATAAGCCTGCTCCCAAGAAGCTGTCCGAGAATAGGCAAGATGTGTGAATGCTATGTATATGGTGACTTTTCGCAATACTTCTACCGGAACAGATTATTAACCCCTACCGCTAACCACCCAATGGAACAAAAAGTAGCTGTAATAACTGGATCTTCAAAAGGCATTGGTAAATCACTTACTGAGAAATTTGAAAAGGAATCTATTATAGTAGTTGGCTTCTCACGAACAACTCCACAGGGCAATCTCAGCCATTGGGTCCAGGGTGACATAAACCGAAAGGAAGATAGAGATCGGTTAAAAAATGAAGTCATAGAAAAATATGGAAGAATAGACATTTTAATCAATAATGCCGGGGTGGCTTTAATAGATAGCTGGGAGGAAACCGAGGAAGCCGATTTACGCATAATGTATGAGACCAATTTCTTTTCGCTGGTCGAGTTATCCCGGCTGTTCGTTTCTGAACTAAAAAAAACACAAGGAACAATCATCAATGTCTCATCGGTTCTGGGAAAGCTCCCGGTTGCCTGCATGGGTGGGTACTGTGCCACAAAATCTGCACTTAATGCGTTCTCCAACTCACTGCGAATTGAACTTAAACCACTTGGCATCCACGTTTTGACTTTGACTGTGGGATTGTTAAAAACAGATTTTCTTGCCAATGCGCTGGGAAGCAGACAGCCACCTCCATTTCCCGGAGCCGGTTGTCCCGACAAACTCGCAAACAAGACATTTCGTGCATATATGAAACGTAAAAGAGAGATCACCTATCCAGAATGGTACACATTCTATCTCCCATCCGTATGGCTAACACCAAGGCTATATGAATATTTCAGCATTAAAACATGGAAGCTGGACCTCTCGGATAAGTAGAAGAACAGATGGTTGGAAAGAGCACGTATGAGCACAGGAGCAACATTCAGTTATTTAAGAATTTTCCAGAACTGGAAAAGAACATACCCCATATCTCCCTTGGCAACTTTCCCTCACCGATTCAACGCATACAAGCCCTTGAAGAAGCGTTGCTGCTTGATAGCCTCTATATCAAGCGTGATGACCAGTGCAGTACGTTATACAGCAGTAATAAACTGAGAAAGCTAGAATTTATCCTTGGCGAAGCCCTTAAAGAAAAGAGAAATAATGTATTGACGGTGGGGTTTGCTGGCTCCAATCATTCCCTGGCGACCACCATTTATGCGAAACAGCTTGGGCTACAGTGCACTTCTCTTTTAATGTCTCAAGCCAATGCGCATTATGTCAGAAAAAACCTCCTAGCCAGCCACTTCTTTCACGCAGATCTCCATCACTATAAGAATATCTTTCACTTAAGTTTAGATTATTTATGCCAGGTGATAAAGGCTCGGATACAACATGGCCGTTTCCCAAAACAAATCCCTGCAGGGGGATCATGTCCACAGGGCGTGTTAGGATATGTAAATGCTGCTTGTGAACTCCATGAACAAATTCAACAGGGTATTATACCAAAGCCCGATGCAATATATGTCACCCTCGGATCCACGGGCACCATGCTGGGATTGATGCTGGGATTCAGGGCTCTCAACATGGACATCAGGGTTGTAGGAGTAAGAGCAGTTGGTAAGTTTCTTGCCCCTGAAAGGAATATGGCCTCACTCTTCAACAAAACATCGAGATATATCCATGCGAAGTCTTCACAATTCCCGCGACTTACCATTACGCGCAATGACCTTAACATCAGAAATGATTGTATTGGAAAAGGGTATGCGGATTTTACGGAAGAAGGGCTTAGGGCTTCAAAACTGGTATACCAGAAATGTGGAATTGTGTTGAATGGGTGTTACACGGCAAAAACCTTTTCTGCAATTATTGATGATGCCGAAAAGCGACGGCTAAAGGGAAAAGTTGTGCTTTTCTGGAACACCTACAACTCCTGCGATCTCACAAAATTCACAGAAGAAATCGATTACACGACATTGCCAAAGGAATTTCATCACTATTTTGAAGAAGAAGTGCAACCATTGGATTTAGCGGAATATGACAAATAACAATCAAGATCCCCCCTACTACGGTTTCATACTCTGCAACTAACAGCAGTGGCAACTTTTCTTGTGTGAAATACGGGCTACCCCGCAAATTCCTGGGTCCCCAGTCGTTTAATTCTATATTGGTAAAATCTAAAGCCTAAATAGGACATAGCGACCAAAGGTTTTACCCAGGCTGGCTTTTCAAAAAATCGTTGAGAGAGCGCACTCCAGGAATATACCCTTCTCCTCACGTAATCCGTTCCATCTTCTAACTCTTTAATGGACATCTGCGCCGGATTAAAGACAACATTCTGGCCATTATACAGAGACCAGTTCCTGGTAACTATACGGTCCTCACGCTCAAATTGCTCAAAGAGCGGAGTACCTGGAAAAGGAGTATAGATACTAATCTGGGGAAGATCAAATTTAGCCTGCACTATCATTTCGGCCGTCTCCTCAAAGATAGATGGGGTATCTGAATCAAACCCAAAAACAAAACATGCCTGTACAGAAATGCCATAATCATGAAGAGTCCGAACAACCTCTGTGTAGTTCTTTCCCAGATTTTTGGTTTTCCCGGTTGAATGGAGTGTATCCTGACAAAAGGATTCAAACCCCATGAGGAGACCTTTACAGCCGCTCTTTGCCATGAGCTCTAAAAGTTCTGGGTCATCAACGACATCCAAAGTTGCACACCCGACCCACCACTTCTTGAGTTTTTTTAATTCTGTAAAAAAAAGTTTCGCATGCTCCCTGTTTCCAATCAGGTTCGGGTCCAGGAAAAATATCAGTTTACTACTCATACTTTTTATTTCATCTATGACATCGGCTACTTCCCGACAGATATATGAATGATGAAAGCGATGGCTTATGCAGAAATCACAGGAATTTGAGCATCCACGACTCATCTCAACAGTGCACCATCCGATATAATCCTTCCTTTTTATACCGGTTCTATCTGGTGCTTGTATTAAAGATGGGGAGAATGGTTCTAGATCTTCATACACCCTCTTCATCTCTCCCTTAGTGAAATCACGCAGCAATGCTGGCCAACTTCGTTCTGCATAACCGCAAACAACAGCATCGCCATGTTCTAAACTTTCCTCTGTTTGCAATGTTGGATGGATACCGCCTAACACCACAGTTGACCCTTTATCGCGAAATTTTTTCGCAATTTCATAGGCTCTTAAAGCCGTCCCGGTGATACAGGTGATTGCTACAAGGTCGGCTGAAAGAGTAAAATCTATGTTCTCAACCATCTCATCGATGATTCGAACCTCCGCATTGAGCTCCTGGGGTATCAGGGCTTTCAGCGTCGGCATGGTCAGAGGAGCATACCTCAAACTCCTGCCATATATTCCAGAAGAAAAACGTTGAAGATAATTTTGAGGATGAATAAGTAAGATCTTCATATTTTACTGAAATGAGTTGTTATTCCGTGGTGGGAAGTCAGGAGACATTTGACTCCCTGGAGCTTTTCTATTTTGCATATTGATCCCTTAAGGGCTCTGTTGTTTGAATTTAATACTCCATAAAAGGGTGAAGGTTTTCCCTTGTTAATTTGAAGAAGATCCCCTGTGAACAGAAAGTCGTCATCAAGGAGATACGAGACTGAACAGTCGGAATGCCCCGGGGTTTCTACAACATCAATTTTGATGTCGTGTATTTGAAATGAATCCTTGTCTCGTACGGTAACTCTTGCACCGGAATTACCACCATACTTTGAATATATGGTTGCCGCTGGAAATATATGAGAACATTTCGAATGGTCAAAATGAGAATGGGTTAAAAAAACGCCAACGACATCATCCACATCTAGCTCTAATCTCTTGAACTCTTTCCTGATATGAGACTCTCTCCACCCTGCATCAATACAGACAATACCTTCAGTGGTTTGAACTGCATAAAAATTTACAATTCCATCATGTATCGCAAATATTTTTTTTTCAACCCTTCCTGTCGGTAATAATTTTGCTAGAAAAATATTTTCAAAATCAAAAATGACATATCCCAACAGACCCACAAGAATCCCACCAAAAACATCATAGAGAATATGCTGTTTAGTTAAAAGTGTTGAGAAAATAATCCCCATGGCCCAGATCCAAACAATGAGTTTATACCTGCGCCTTAAGTTCATTTCTGAAAAAATTTTTATACAACAAAGGAGATGAAAAAGAACCAGAGAAACATGTAGAGAAGGAAAAGCATTGAGCTCTTTATCAACCTGAATTAACAATTGATATAATAGATTCGTTTCAACCAGTGACTCTGGTCTAGTAATGATGGTTGGGAATACCATAAAAACCGTGAAAGAAATACAACAGATCACAAGTAGCCCAACTGTGTAACGATAGATTTCTTTGACAGTGCGCATCAACCAGGGAGCAATTGGCACAAGAAACCAGATGGACTGATAGACATATACACTATCTGGAACAAATGGGATGACACGATCCAACGAAGTCTGTTCCATGGAAACAGGAGAGAAAAAGAGGTACCTTTGAATAAGAAGATACCCAGCATAAATGCCAAAGGTAAGTATGGTACCCAAGAGGAGTTTCAGCTTTAGGTTCTCAGAGACTCTAAAAAAAACTTCCTTCATCATGATCACTTCTGCAAAGAGGTATAATTCCCCCCAAAAAAAAGTTTACCTATTAGTTGAATGATAAATGGTAGTCTACATAAACCTGTGTCATCTCAACTAGTTTGCTTTATTATTTCAGTATTCCCAAGTAATTCGCCTTTCCATGAAAAAACACAACGAAATATTGTTACCGACGATTTGGCACTTCGCCACCAATTGACCGTAATGAAACGGACAAACAAACAGTCGATTATCAGTAGCAGAAAGATCACAAACACCTTGAGCTCAACGACACACAACTGGTTCATATTTTAGCTGCAGAAACAGACACATATGAGCACTTATAGCTTCTACTGTCAACTGGAGAAATGCTAATATAATTTACTAATGAGCGCCCCTGCCTCGAAGCAGGATGTCGGCTGGATGTAGAAAATTAGCAGAACTTTTAATCCAAGCCTCAGCCCTACAGTACAAATCGTCAATACGTCCTGTAACAGTTCAATATTAGCTGGTTCATAAAAACCTGATAGAAAAAAAAATACTATTAGCGAAAAGCCCACACAGACTGTACCACAAGCAAAAATATGCAGCAACTAAGCATCACTTCAGTCAACATTGACGATCGAAAAAATAAAAACATCTAATTTGCGTCTAAAAAAGGCAGGGTGCCGGGAAACGAAAAAAGCCAACCACTATGTAAGTGATTGGCTTTTATATCGAAAAATGGTCGGGGCGGTAGGATTCGAACCTACGACCTCCTGCTCCCAAGGCAGGCGCGCTAACCAGGCTGCGCTACGCCCCGAACATACGAAGAAAAACAGCCCGACCTTGGGAATCGGGCTGGAAATTTTGGCTCCCCGGGACG
>JAAELB010000954.1 GCA_024227155.1 Desulfobulbaceae bacterium | reverse complement strand
GAAGTTTTCTAATAATGAGCAACTAGCGATAGTTGGTGGAAAGGTATCAGGTAATCTTGAAGTAATTGATATTGATGACCCCACAATCTTTGATTCATTTCTGGGGTTATTAGGTGAGAAATCACCTGACCTTCCCGAGAAGCTTTGTCAAAGAAAGACTCCAAATGGCTACCATTTGGCCTTTAGATCAAAGGAGCCTATACAGGGGAACCAGGTTCTAGCTGCTGCTGCTGATAACAAGGTGAGAATTGAAACAAGGGGTGAAGGTGGTTATTTCCTTCACCATCCATCACAAGGATACGGTGTAATCAATAGAAGTTTAACTGATTGCTCTGTGCTTACCCCTGATGAAATAAACACTATTCATCTCACAGCTGGTCTTTTTGACCAAAGAGACAATAGGAAAGCTACAGGTAATACTTCATCAATATCACAAGGTAGCCGGCCTGGTGATGACTTCAATGAAAAGCACAACTCACATGACATACTGGAACGTGAAGGATGGGCTCAGACGAAACCAACTAGTCTAGGCATTGGGTACACTCGGCCAGGAAAAAACAAGGATGTTTCTGGAGTACTTTTTGAAAACGATAACTTCTATTGCTGGTCTACAAATGCACATCCTCTCGAAGGTGGAAAAAGCTATTCTCCCTTTGCTCTATTTACCATGTACTACCATCAGGGGAATTTTTCAGAAGCTGCAAAGGATATTGCTAAACAAGGTTATGGAGATACTCAGGTTGTAATTGAGGAATCTGAGTGGTCAGAGCCCCAACCTCTTAAAGCTGAACTTCCTCCAGTTGAGCCTATTGTAGAACAGATGATTCCAGAACCTTTTAAAGGCTGGATAATGGATGCTGCCGACAGGATGCAGGTACCGCCAGATTATATCTTAGCCCCGGTGATTCTTACATGTGGGTCTATCATTGGAACATCTTGTCGGATTAGACCGAAACAAAAAGATGATTGGTCTGTTGTACCTAATCTGTGGGGTGGGATCGTTGGCCCTCCTTCTATGCTCAAATCACCTGCCTTGAGTGAAGCTGTAAATAAAACCCTTGGAAGGCTTGAAGCTACTGCCCGAGAAAATCATGAGGAAGCAGAGAAAGAGTTCAATGTAGCTATGATGCTTGATGAGGCAAATATAAAAGCTATCAAGGTGGACATAGACAAAGCTGTCAAAAGGGAAAGAGGTGGAAACGGTAAGGGGAAGTCAACCCAAGAATTAACTGAAGAATTGATGTCTCTACAGGAGGCTGATCCGCCAGTAGAAAGAAGATACAAGACTAACGATTCAAGCATCGAGAAGCTTGTTGAACTCTTGGGACAAAGCAGCCCACGTGGTATTCTCTATTTCCGAGACGAACTCATAGGGTTATTCAAGCGTGCTGAAAAAGCAGGACATGAGCAAGACAGAGCCTTCCTCCTTGAATCCTGGAATGGGGATGGTAGCCATACAGACGATCGTATAGGCCGTGGAACCGTCCGCACAGACAATCTCTGTGTGTCGCTTTTGGGCTCAATTCAACCTGATAAAATCACAGGCTATCTTCATAGGGCAATGAGTGAAGGTGATAATGATGGTTTTGTTCAACGTCTACAATTGATGGTTTACCCTCCCCCTGTTAAAAACTGGAAATATCGAGACAAACATCCTGACACTGAAGCAAAAAATAGAGCCTATTCAGTGATTGAACGATTGGCAGAGATGGAGGTTCAAGGAGAAGATATCTTTGAAAAACCATACCTACGGTTTTCTCCAGATGGTCAGGAGGTGTTTAAGAAGTGGCTCACCTGGTTAGAAACTGAGAAGTTAGTCAACAACGATGAACACCCTGTAATGCTTGAACACCTAGCAAAGTATCGTTCCTTGATGCCATCACTCGCACTTATTTTCCATCTCATTGAGGCAGCAGAATCAGATACTCAACCTGGCCCAGTCAGTCATCAAGCAGCAGGAATGGCAGCTGCTTGGTGCCACTATCTGGAGAGCCATGCCAGAAAAATATATAGCCTTGCCACCAATGGAGGCGTTGCTGGTGCAATTCGACTCGCTGAAAAAATTAAGGAAGGAAAAACTGGTGATTCATTCAAAATCAGAGAAGTGCAACAAAAGAATTGGGGGTTGCTGAAAGAAAGGAAGGATATCCTCAATGCAATTGACCACCTCATAGATAATGGGTGGTTAATAGAAAAACCTGTTTATCACTCAACTTCGAAAGCTTGTCGACCAGAGTCAGCATCAACATATTACGTGAACCCAAAAATATTTCAAAACGCATAAAGTAGAAGCCTACAAAACCTACATAAGTCCATTTACCCCTTTTGTTGGTTTTGTAGTGTCGTACTTTACATACCTGAGAATATTTTTTTCATGAATTGGATAGAAGAATTACAAGAAAAGTACCCCATTGAAGACAAGGAAGTTGTTTTTCAGAAACCTCCAGAGTTGGACCCTACAAAACCAACAAAAGTCATCGTGCCCCAAAACGGGGGAGCGTCAACTACTGAGAAAGGGCTCCATAGTTGTCCACTCTGCAACGGGTATAATTTTATACTCAGTATTGCTGGCGGATATTTTTGTGAAGTATGTCAGTCTGGACATGAAGGTCAAAAAGTAATAGCTGGCTCAACATTACCACGACCTTTGAAAATGGATAAAGCGATTCCCAAGAAAAGGGGGAGCGTTTCACGACCTCCTAAGAAAAAAACTTCTGCCACCATCATACCACTGAAGCGAGG
>JAAELB010000953.1 GCA_024227155.1 Desulfobulbaceae bacterium | reverse complement strand
GTCGCAAATAACCTGACCGATGTAGTGGCGTTTTTTTGTGCTAGGCTTTTTTAGCACAAAAACGCTGCTGCATTGGGTCAGGTTGATTTGCCTTGTTAGCAAGCAGTTTTCCTTTTATTTATTTCATTGTACGCACAGGACAGAAAAGCAATTACCAATACTAATATAATTGATCTGGCCGGATTACTTAGAATTGTCAAATTATGTTCTTGGGCCTCTATAGCCAAGACTGGATACATCAACACTATCGGCGCCACGCCAACAACACATAGCATTAGTATTGAGTATCCCTTCGACATTTCCCATGAATCGCCGAAAGGAGCCTGTTCGTCTATAGCAATGCCGGGAAATACGAGAGAAAACCTACTGGCTACAATGGCTACGATGCCAACAAGAATCAGGAAAACTCGCATAAACCCCCGAGGGCCCATTTCAAATCCTGCGAAAAACACCAAGCCTCCAAGAAATCGCACCGCCAAATCAAGAAGAAGTACGTACAAGGCGAACTTTAGCTCCCGCTTCCCCCAACGAAAAATCCCAATGATTGAAACTGCTTCAGTGCCCAGGAGAACTAATCTATGAGTTGCAACAGCTATAACGGTATAGAAGTAGAAGTGGAGGATATGAGTCATGACCAACGTAACCCATCCTTTAGCAAGAGGCTCAATTACTCCGATTAGAGTCACACAGAAAACAGGGGCCGCTAACACTCGTAGGTAGGTAGCTCGCGCATCAAAGATTGCTACTAGTGCGCCAATAAAAACTTCTTTGTGGATCGAAAACATCTATTGCTCGCTAACGGTTGAGTTAAGGAGTTGGGCACGGTTTTCGCCCAATCTCTCTTGAACGATTTGTGTGTGCCGGGCACGGCACATGTTCTTAAAAGTGAGTCAAACGTAGTACAATTTCAATACGTTTGGCAAGTCTTAGGCCCAGCCTGATGGAGGCGAAGGGTGTAGCGGTATGGCAAG
>JAAELB010000952.1 GCA_024227155.1 Desulfobulbaceae bacterium | reverse complement strand
ATCAGCGTCGCTCGCTGAACGGATTTTTCAAACACGAGGGAAACAGAGTAGCAATCACATCTGGGTACAACCTGTTTTCACTGGGCTACATTGCCACAATCCCCATCTCTTATTTGTATCCTTCTACGGGTCATTTCATGTTAACCGCCTTATCTGCAGTCATTGATTCTCTACCATATCTGCTTCAGGGATCATTTATCACCGTTGCAATTGTTGTTTCAGCCATGCTTCTCGGGCTTGTTATCGGCATCTGCATGGCGGTCGGTTTAGTGTATGGAAATACATCTGTTAAGTACTTGCTCACCCTATATGTATGGATCTTCAGAGGTGTTCCCGTTGTTGTCCTGCTCTTTTTATTTTACTTTGGACTCTTTACCTTTATGGGTCTGAATTTCAGCGCATTCACCTCTGTCACGCTTGTGCTGGGAATGACCACAGGCGCCTACCAGGCCAATATTTTCAAAGGGGCAATTCTGTCACTGCCCCAGGGACAGTTTAAGGCGGCAAGCGCACTGGGAATGAGCAATATTCAGGCGATAAAAAATATTGTGTTACCACAAATCCTCAGGATGTCCATTCCCGCCTGGTCCAATGAATACTCCATAATTCTCAAGGACTCCGCCCTGGCTTTTGTTATTGGAGCCCCCGAGATTATGGCACGTACCCAGTTTGTAGCCTCCCGTACCTATCAACATCTGTCACTATACATTGCCGCAGGAATTATTTACTTCCTGCTCACCTGGGGTGGCGTCATCGCACTCAGGAAGCTGGAACAATATCTCCGTATCCCCGGATACTCACACCATGGGACCAATTAATGAACGATAACTCCCCTATCCTCAGGGTAAATAATATCTGCAAATCGTTTGCGGAAAATAATATTCTCAACTCAGTGAGTTTCCAGCTCAACAAAGGTGAGATTAAGGTGCTAATCGGCCCATCTGGCGGCGGAAAAAGCACATTACTGCAATGCATAAACTGCCTTGTAGTTCCCGATTCCGGCGACATCATGCTGGAAAATAAACAGATTGATTTTTCCAGTAAACAGGACCTGTACAGCTTAAGACAACAGGTTGGCATGATTTTCCAGGACTTCAATCTCTTTGACCACCTGACCAGCCTTGACAATATCACCATTGCACTGCGCAAAGTGAAAAAAATTGACAAAAATGAAGCGGAAAAACGGGCTCGAATCGAACTTGAACAAGTGGGGTTGGGGGATAAAGAAGAGCTCTACCCAGCACAGCTTTCAGGGGGCCAGAAACAGCGGGTTGCCATTGCCAGAGCACTGGCAATGGATCCAAAAATTTTAATGCTCGATGAGCCAACGTCGGCCCTTGACCCTGAATTAATCGGGGAGGTCATTGCAGTCATCAAGTCTCTGGCACAACAGGGAATGACAATGGTTATGGCAACCCACCAGATCAGCCTTATCTCCGGACTTGCCGATGAAATTCTTTTTATGGAGAACGGAAAGATTGTTGAACAGGGGCCGCCGTCTTCACTCTTAACTGCAGGGAGTAGCAGCAAAACCCAAGGGTTCTGCGATCGACTCAATGAGCTTTCCGAGGTGGAGGGATAGTCGTGGAATTATCACCCTTTTATCAGGAGTTGATTACCAGCTTAAACCGCGGATTGCTCGTGTCAATTGGCCTCATAATACCATCTGTTATCGGGGGCGTACTCATCGGCATCCTTGCCGGAGTTACACGCACCTTTGGCAACAGAGCGACTAGAAAAATTGCTGATGCCTACGCTGCAATCTTCAGGGGGACACCGCTGGTTGTGCAGTTGTTCGTGCTTTATTTCGGTCTGCCCAATGTTGGCATCTACATGTCACCATACGTTGCTGCAGTGGTTGGTTTTACCCTGTGCAGCGGTGCTTACCAGTCTGAATATATACGCGGCGCCCTGCTTTCCATTAAAAGAGGACAATATCTTGGGGCCCAGGCCCTCGGGTTTACAACCTTCCAGGCTATTTTCTGGATCATTGTGCCCCAGGCAATCCGCAGGGCAATCCATGGTTGCGGCAATGAAATTATCTATCTGATCAAATATTCCTCACTGGCCTTCATCGTTACCTGCATTGAGCTGACCGGAGAAGGAAAAACCATCGCGACTGAGTACTTTCGTTTCACCGAGGTTTTCACCATCATCGGCCTCTACTATCTTTGTCTCGTGACTGTTGCCATCTTTATACTCAAAAAAATTGAACAGCGTCTCTACATACCTGGTTTTGGTCACGGTTGAGGGTAGATCGAATGCTGACTACATTTCACCCTCGGAACTTGTAGAAGAAATCATACGACTATAGAGAAACATTAAAAAAATCTTTGAGGCAACACAATGGACAACACTGTAGATCCCATCTCTTCCTGCAGGGTCAGCAGCAGGGTACGTAATATTTCCACCTCTGCCACCAAGGAAATGGCTATTATCGCTGCCCAAATAGGTGGTTGTGTGTCCCTGGGACAAGGGGTACCGTCCTTTACTACTCCGCATCATATTGTCGATGCTGTGACCAAGGTGCTTGTGGAAGACCCCAGCAGCGGTCAGTACTCACTGCAGACCGGAATGGTTACTCTCAGAAACCGGATTGCGGAGTATTTACGTGAGGAAAAAAAGATAGTTGCCGATCCGGAAAGTGAAATCTGCGTGACAGTTGGTGGTATGGAAGCCTTACTGGCAACCGTCTTAACAGTTGTCGATGAGGGAGATGAAGTGATCCTCCCTACCCCCACCTATGCGTCGTATATTGAACAGGTTCTGCTTGCTGGCGGTATTCCGAAATATGTACCGCTAACAGATAACTGGGGACTCGACCTTGAAGCGATCGAGCACGCTATTGGCCCAAAAACCAAGGCCATAATGATCTGCAACCCTGGAAATCCCACCGGAACAGTCTTCTCTGATGCGGAAACAATTTCACTCTGTAAACTTGGTGTTGCCCATAATTTCGTCATCATTACCGATGAAGCGTACGATTACATTGTTTATGAGGGTGAAATGCCGTTTAGCCCACTCAGTATGGAGGAGTTCCGCAATAATGTTATCTCAATCTATTCGTTATCTAAAAAATACGCCCTTACCGGCTGGCGTGTGGGCTGGGTGACCGCAGCCAAAGGGTGGATGCAGCAGATCATGAAGGTACATGATGCAACGGCAATATGTGCTCCGACACCCTCCCAGTTCGCCGCCCTTGCAGCTCTTAATGGTGAGCAAAACTGTGTTGCTGAAATGCGGGAAAAACTCATTGAACGAAAAGAACTCTGCTGTGCCAGGCTGGACAAACTGCATAAATACTTTTCTTATGTCACGCCTAAAGGAGCCTTTTATGTGATGGCAAAATATCTCTTCTCTGATGATGATTCTCAGGAAATTGCGATCCGGCTGCTCAATGAGGCAAAGGTTATTACTATCCCCGGTGGAGCGTTCGGAGCAGGTGGCGAAGGCCACCTGCGAATCTCCTTTGGTGGTGAGCTGGAAACCATCAACGAAGCATTTGATCGAATTGAACAATGGCTGGATAAAATCTAGCCTGACTCCATAGACGGTAAATTTCACTCTGCAGCTATAACCATCAATAAAGGGCGGCTCAGCTATTTTCAATCTGTTTTAACGCCATATCAATATAGATACTCCTGAGCCTGGTGGTCACCGAACCAGGTTCACCATTACCAAGAACATGGTTATCAATCGCTATCACCGGCAACACAAAAAAACCAGCCGCTGTGATGAAGGCCTCCTTTGCGGCATACGCTTCTGCCACGGAAAAAGAACGCTCTATTACCTGTAATCCGTCTCTTTCAGCCAATGTAAGCACAGCTTTGCGGGTAATACCATGGAGGATGTCGTTGCTTAGATGGCGGGTGATAATTGTATCATCATGGGTTACAATATAGGCATTGAAGGAACTGCCCTCAGTAATGTTGCCATCCCCATCAACCAGCCAGGCGTCATCAGCACCACTTTCAACGGCGATCATCTTAGCCATGCTTGCCGCCAGAAGAGCTACGGTTTTAACATCCCGTCTTGCCCAGCGAATATCCTCAGTGGTGATAATTTTGAGACCTGTTCTGGCAGTCGGCAGCTCTATAATTTTTTTCTTTTGGGTAAAAAGTACAAGTGAAGGAAAACATTCCTTTGGATAGGCAAAGTCTCTATCAGCCGCTCCACGTGTAACCTGCAGATAGACCATACCCTCATCGATATTATTAACCCGGATCAATTCCTTTTGTATCGATTCAATGGTGGCATCATCCGCTGGAGAATCCATATTAAGTTCCTGCAGGGATCTGCGCAGCCTACGCAAATGTTGCTGATTATCGATCAGCTGACCCTGCAGGACGGCGGCCACCTCATACACTCCATCGGCGAAGAGAAACCCTCTGTCGAAGACAGAAATTTTGGCATCCTGCTCTGGCAGATACGAGCCGTTGACATATACTATGCGATCCATATATTTATTCCTGTAATTAAAATAGCTAGGAGTTTGCAACCTTACCGGGGAAATATTCATCCACCCGGGGAAAGGTTGACAATTCTTCGTCAATGGTAGCATTATAGAACGAGTTAAGCCACCAGAATACGTCTTTATTTTTCACATTCTGACGCAAATTATGCATCCGCTGCCTTCTCTCCTGTAAAGGCATGACCAGTGCCCGATGAATTGCCCTGGCTGTTCCTTCAATATCATGGGGATTTACCAGGATTGCGTCCTGGTAAAACTGCTGGGCGGCTCCGGCAAACTCGCTCAAAAGCAAAATACCTTTTTCATCGATATTGGAGGCACAAAATTCCTTGCAGATAAGATTCATACCATCCTTGAGGGATGCAATAAAAGCAACATCAGATCTCCGATACAGCGAGACAAGTTCGTTTCTGTCGAGTGCTCTAAACAGATACTGAACGGGGCGCCACTGATAGGTGGCAAATTTGCCGTTAATCTCACCCACAAGTTGCTCTATCCTACCTTTCAGTTCAGCATAGGTTGAGATTTCCACACGGCTAGGAACCACAATCTGAATGAAATGAACCTTCTCGTGGAACTGAGGAAAGAGTGTTAAAAAATGCTCAAAGGCCATGAGCTTTTCAGGTATCCCCTTGGTATAATCGAGGCGGTCAACGCCCAGCAATATCTTACTATCCACTTCGTTCTTTCGTCTTTCCTGCACTCTTTTGAAAATATTATTCTCTTTGGCCTGGAGAATAAATTCTTTATAGTCAATGCTGATAGGAAAAACTCCAATACGTACACGCCTATTACCAAAGCTTAATTCAGTTATAGTCTCATCAAGCTCTGCTTTTATATCGAAGTCGGCATGTCGAATTATTTTTTTCAAACAGTAGATAAAGTTGCGTTTATCCTGAATTGTCTGGAATCCCACAATATCGTATTCAAGCATGGCGGACAATAATTCAAAACGCCATGGGCATCTTGCGAAGGTATCGACGGGCGGAAACGGAATATGCAGGAAAAAACCGATCCGGTTCTTCATAGTCATTTTACGTAACTCACTACCCACTAGCAGTAATTGGTAATCGTGTATCCAGAGAAAATCCGAGTCATCTGCATGGTGGGAAACCGTTAAGGCAAATTTTTTATTCACCACCCTGTAACTTTCCCAGTATTCCAATGAAAAGATACACTTATCAACAGAATCATGAAAAAGAGGCCAGATAATTGAATTGGCAAAACCTACGTAATAGTTCTCCAATTCCTCCTGGTTTATCATAACCGGCTTCACACTATATCCGGACGCTGCTGTTTGAATCGCCGACAACATTGTACCATCTGAATCTTCCTCCTGCACATAGCCTGGCCAGCCTATCCAGATGCCGTTTCCCTTCCTTAAAATCGGTGCCATTGCTGTCACCAGCCCTCCGGCCCCCTGTTTCACCTCTACATTTCCACCCTCAGTCTTTTTCAGGATAAACGGCAGCCTGTTGGATACAATGATAATATTATTTTTATCCATTTTACCTCCTTAGACTGCTTTAATTTTATGGAGTAAACCACTAACCCGACTAGTCGGAACTTTTTTAGAATCGCTGGATAAGTACCTTCACGAAATTCATTCTTAAAAAACAACAGATAAGCGAAGACTACGAATGAATTTCTAAGGTACTAAAGATCGACTACCGCTTTCTTTCCAGGATATAACCTGATTATTTCCTCTTTAATCATGATCGTAAAAGGCACAGCCTTACTAGTCAGACTCTGGACCTTGACGTAATGTTGTGTGATTTCAAGATCAAGCCAATGTTTTCTGTAGCGGATATGAAAACTGATCCGGTTTATGAATTTTGGCAGTAAAGGGTTTAGGATGAGAATATCACTTCGTATTTCAAGTCCTGCATAGCCCCGTTGCAGAATATCAATGCATCCTGACATAGCTGCCAGATGGATACCCTCCCTGGTACTTCCTGTTCGTTCATCAACCATATCGGTTTCCAGTGCCTGACTGAATAACTCCCAGGAACGTTCCCGGGCCAACCGTGCTTCAATCCAGGCATGAATGGTCAAAGCCAGTGATGAGCCGTTCGTTGTTCTATGCAGATAATAGTTGATATTTTTTAAGATAAGATCTTTGTCAAAAGTATAATCGAGACGTTTAAACATTTTCCTTAAGGTCTCGGCACTAAAGAGATAAAAAATCATTAACACATCTGGCTGCTTGCAAAGTTTATAGTTATTGGCGCTATCCCCTTCTTTCTCAAGAATCCTGTCTATACGCTGGATATTGCCATATTTTTCTTTATATCCCTGCCAATCAAACTCTTTCAGAGTCCCATAACCTTCAAATTGACTGATGATAGTGCCTTCATGGAAGACAATTTTCATCCTTCTACTCATTTTAATCCATATCTCCAGCTCACTATCTTCGATTTGAAGTTTTTTCCTCAGGGACTCCCAGTCATGATCAGGAATTACATTTTGTACATTAAGAGCCTGGTCCATGACGAACATGACCATCAAATTGGTATAGGCATTGTTATTCAGCCCTGGTTGCTCGGCTCCGGGATACGCATCATGATATTCATCGGGCCCCATTACACCTAGAATTTCATACCGGTCGATTTCAGCATTATAGCTCGCAAGACTTGCCCAGAAGCGAGCTATTTCTAGAATAATTTCTCCTCCGTAAAAGGAGAGAAACTCGATGTCATTGGTAATCTGGAAATATTGTGAAATATTATAAACTATGGCGTTATTCACATGACGCTGCAGATAGGTATTGTCAGGAAGCCAACGACCCGATTCAGGATTGAGATGCATTTGCTGGGTCTCCTCCCTGCCATTGCTTCCGCTCTGCCACGGGTACATTGCGCCTTTGTAACCGGACGCCCTGGCCGCCCGTTTTGCCTCTTTTAACCGTCTATAACGGTACATAAGTAAAGTTCTGGTAATTCTGGGACTTCGATAATTCAAAAAGGGAAAAATAATCATTTCATCCCAAAAGATATGTCCTCTATATCCTTCACCATGCCAACCGCGAGCTGGCATTCCCACGTCAATATCAAGGGAATGTACCGATGAACTTTGCAGTAAATGAAATATATACAGACGAATGGTTTTTTGGGTATATTGTTCTATATCTTTATTGGTCAGCTCCAGCCTAACCTCAAATTTACTCCACAAAAGCTCCCAGGCTAACTCATGGGATTTTAACAAATCATCATATGAAACAACATCGTTTATAACGGTATCTTCCACCTCAGATAAACATTCAAAAATGCCGGTATCCTGGGATGTATAGACACAGATCAGCTTTTCAATCGCGAGACTATCTCCCCGGCTCACATGTGCAACAAAATGCTTGGCAACGTACCCACCTGGATCGTCAGCCATTACAGACTCTGCGACATCCGATCTATTATTGATGAACAGTTCTGTTCTTGCGCCCATTGCAATATCAAGACATGATGTATTGGTACGCACCTTCAATACCATACTTTTTTCATCAAGATGTTTTGTTTCAACCACATCCAAATGTGCATTACCTAAATCACGGTACCGGCTCACACCCAGATTTGTCACCCTGCCATCCAGAGCAGAACAGATCTCTATTGTACCCTCCCAGTTTAAAGGAGTAATAATAGTCCTGAGGGCAGCCCTGTGCATGAGCTTTCCGTGGACAAATGTGCGTTGAAAAAAAATTGTCTCTCTATTTTTTTTGTCCCTGAAACGGATTGTGCGGTTAAGCACCCCTTTTTTTATATTGAGATATTGTCGGTAAAAAAGAACAGTTACATCTTTTATCTGGAACCACTCCTCTCCATCAATACGGAAATTGAGGCAAAGCCAGTTGGGAAGATTAACCAGATCTTCATTCTCTATAGTTCTGCCCGCGATATTAGTTTTAAGACGATTATATCCACCGGCGAGATAGGTCCCTGGATAATGTACACCGTCAGCCCTTGCCTCAGGCGCCGCCCCCCTGGTAACAAAATAGCCGTTTCCCAAAGCGCATAGTGTTTCCCGGCGTCCTTCATCTTTAGGATCAAAGCCTAAATAGATCTCCCCCCAGCTGGTTCCTTTAGCAAGATTAGAGGCTAGTTTGAGCAAAAAATCGCCGATCTCTGTTGCCGAATCAACTCTAAAAGAGGCGTTTGAAACGTGCATACCCGAACCGAGCGCAATACCAATCCCAACAAGGCTGACAACCTCGAACACCTCATTGTCTTGTACATTATCTGCAAAATAAATGGGACAGATACTCTGACTTACCAGATTGAGTTTCTGCAATATATTTTCAAATGCCTGGCCTTTACTCCGTTCCATTCCTGGTTGATGTTCATCACACTCTCGTAGAAGACCATCAGGACCTAGAATGAGTGTACCATAGGAGTCGACATAATAAATACTATCGATATTGAGTTGTTTTTTGACCTCTTCAGGCTTTTTCCCGCTTGCAACAATAACTGTGAATTGATCTGCCAGTGAGGAAAGTACTTTTTCTATGCCTTGATAAAACGAGTCATCAGGAGGAGAATTCATTTGGCTCAGAATACTGTCATGGTCGAGAAATATAACTATTTCCCTGCCACCGATCTTGCCAATAATTCTGCTATAAAATTGCAACGCATGGGGAAGGTTTTCTAACAACACCCCTACACGTATTTCGGCAAGATCGTCAACTACCGGACAGGCTCCTTTTTCTTCAAGCTGCTTGGCCTGATCTGCACGGTTAACACCAATGACCATACCAAAACCACCTTTGACACCAGCCTCTACACCTGAAAGTGCATCCTCTACCACCACACATCTGGCTCCCGCAACACCCAGATCATTAGCAGCCTGTAAAAACATATCCGGCTCAGGTTTACCAGGTATACCCAGTTTTTCTGCAACAACGCCATCTACTCTGGTATCAAATAGAGATTCAATATCCACAGCTTGAATAACGGGAAGACAGTTTTTGCTTGAACTGACAACGGCGATTTTAAAACCATTTTTCCTGAGCTGTCTAATAAGATCAAGGGTCGACTCATAGAGTTGTACACCTTCTTTTTTGAGCAGATCAGAAAATATGCGGTTTTTTCGATTACCGAGCCCACATATTGTTTCCTCTTCCGGTGAATCGTCAACAGTACCACGGGAAAGAGAAATGTTGCGGGAAGCAAGAAAATCCTGAACCCCTTTGTAGCGAGGTTTGCCGTCCACATATTGTACATAGTCATCTTTAAGATCAAATGGCAGAAAATGGTCGTTACCGCTTTTTGTACGTAGGTATTCATCAAAAAGTATTTTCCAGGCATTCGCGTGGGTATCTGCCGTCTTGGTAACGACACCGTCAAGATCAAACAGAACTGCATCATAAAGTTCCGGATTGATAGTCAGTTTCCTGGTTGCCATAAAAAATCCTCTCAATAATTTTTATAAATAAAAAAGAATTTTGCCTGGTACCTGAAGAGATCTTTTAGAATTCGGGGACTGTAATATATAATTTTAGATGACAAAGAGGCTGTCTGTCAAGAAACTGTGAAGTTCCTACAAGGGAGGAGGAGAGGCGAATAAAAGGTTGGGTTGCCGATATTATTAACAAAAGTGGAAAGTGAAGGTGTAGCCATTCTGACAGGTGGAAAATAGAAGATCTTGATGCAACGTTATACAGGATTATATTCAGAGAGTACACGCCTGAGGTTTATAAAAATCGATACCTTCCTGTTTACTTGCCTAACACCTTTAGCGACGATGCCCTCAAAAAGATATTTGAAAATTCGTTTTCCAACATATTATTTTAATCATCTGCTAACTGTGTTACACTTTTTTTGAGCATGTAACACGGTCACATTATTTATCAAATTTGCACTTAGCCATATACTTAAGAAATGTCATGATTCTACAAAAAACTGCCCCTTACATATTGATTTTCTCCATACTCTTACTGGGGGGAGCGGCTATAGCTGCTGACCCCGGTGCAGAACCGGATCCATGGGCAACAAAACAGTTCACCGGTGATTTTGGGGAGATGGCTAAAGTACGAGTTGTCAGAGCACTGGTTCCGTATAGTAAAACGTTCTATTTTCTTGACAGGGCTACGGCAAAAGGAGCGAGCCATGACATGCTTAAAGAGTTTGAAAAAGAGCTCAATAAAACACAAAAGAAGAAACACCTCAAAACCCACGTGCTTATCATCCCAACAGCCCGAGACAAATTACTCCCAAACCTGCAGGCTGGTTTAGGAGATTTGGTAGTAGGAAATCTGACTATTACAAAAGAGAGACAAAAAAAGGTTGATTTTTCAGACCCCTTATTCAGTGGTGTAGACGAAATTGTGGTGACTGGTGGTAACGCTGCCAAGCTTACGAGCGTCAGTGACCTCTCCGGAAAAACCATCCATGTAAGAAAGTCCAGCAGTTATTACGAGAGTTTACGTTCACTTAACGCAAAACTCAGTAAGGAAAACAAGGACGTGATTATCTTGATTCCAGCTGACGAAAATCTGGAGGACGAGGACCTTCTGGAAATGGTCAATGGAGGGCTTATCCCGATGGTTGTCGTTGATAGTCACAAGGCAGCATTTTGGGGCCAGATTTTCAAAAACATTAAAATTCATAGCGACATCAAGATAAACAGTGGTGGGAATATTGCGTGGGCCATGCGAAAAAAATCACCCCAACTAAAAAAGGTCGTCAACAGCTTTGTGAAGAAGAACAAGAAGGGCACCCTGATGGGCAATATCCTCTTCAAACGATATCTGCAGAACACCAAATACGTGAAAAATGCCCTCAGCGATGCAGAAATAAAACGATTTAATCAAACAATTGAAATATTCAAAAAATATAGCAAAGATTATAACTTCGATTGGCTCATGATTGCAGCGCTTTCATACCAAGAGTCCGGAATTGATCAGACAAAGAGAAGTCACGCAGGTGCAATAGGGGCCATGCAAATACTCCCCTCTACCGCCAGGGATAAAAATGTAAACATTCCCGATATCAGCAAGATAGACGCAAACATACACGCGGGTACCAAGTATCTGCGTTTTATGATGGATCGCTATTTTGCGGATGAAAAAATGGACACTGTCAATAAGGGTCTCTTTTCTTTTGCCTCCTATAATGCAGGGCCTGCAAAGGTGGCTAAACTCAGAGCTGAGGCTGCGAAGATGGGGCTTGACCCTAACATCTGGTTTCGAAATGTTGAAATCGTCGCAGCCAAACGAATCGGCCGCGAGACAGTACAGTATGTGAGCAATATTTATAAGTATTATGTGGCCTACAAGCTTATTGTAGGCAATCGGGAAACGTTATCAAAGGCAAGCGCTGTAAAGGAATAGTCGAAGTTTTAGGCGTCTTTCAACTTATTTTGGGGGAATTATGAATCGAACCAGAGGTACTACACTGTACGTGGCTTTCCTCGCTGCACTTTTTTTTGTTACGGGGGTGTCAGAAGGTTATGCAAAGCCCAGTGCCAGTATGAAATTTACCATAAATCGGGAGGAAAATATCAAGGACACAAAGGAAACTTTAATTCTTCCTTACGCCTTTCCATCCGAGTCAATGGGTACAACCGTTGGTGTGGGAGCTCTTGCAAAAGGTTATGGCCAGGACCAACTCCTAGTTGCCGCATCAGCCTGGGGTAGTGCCGATGAGGCTGTTGGTGGTGTCTTTGGACTCTGGGATTATAAGCTTCCCGCCACAAACAGATTGTTTTTTTCCATACTGGGGTCGGTTGGAGATTATCCTCGTCAGCGTGCTTATTCCGATATTACGACTAAAGGTAACAGCGGTTCTGCCGGGTCAAATGACTCGGATGAAGATGACTTCCTGGAAACCAGCGGAGAGGATAACTGGTGGGAGATGAAACTCGAATATGTTCTACCGATTGGCGCGATGAAAGGCGATGGGATGGCCAATTATGAGCTCAAACGAGGGATACTTGTTTCAGAGGCTGCAGGGGGTAAAGAATGGAATCCACTGACTAGTGGTGCTACTGTCATAGTGCTGAAGAATTTCAACCGCTATCAGAAATTCGAGACAGATGAAGGCGATGTTGATGGAACGATGCATCCCCTTGAGCTTGGTATCTTATATAATAATACCGATTTTTATTCCAATCCATCTGAAGGCAGCAGTCAATACCTGTCAATTACCCATGATTTTGGCTGGTTGGAATCAGATGAAACCTGGACTTTTATGGAGTTTGAGGCAAGCAAATATTTTTCCCTAGGTGCCAATGACCTCGCCAGGCAACAGGTAGTAGCCCTCAATATGTGGACTGGTAGCTCACCATCCTGGGAAACAACAACCAACGCTGATGGCCAAGTGGAAGCTTCCCATGATCCACCGTATCTTGCCGGAGCAAGACTTGGTGGTTTTTACCGAATGCGGGCATATCCAACGAACAGATTTAACGATAGATCTGTTATTTATACCACAGCAGAATATCGATTTACTCCTGAGTGGAATCCCATTGGCGAAACCTCCTGGCTGAGTTGGTTGAAAATGGATTGGATGCAGCTGGTAGGTTTTGTTGAAGGTGGCCGGGTGGCGGAGGAATACGATGTCTCTGAACTTTTTTCCGACTGGAAAGTTGATGGCGGTTTCGGATTGAGAGCAATGGTGGCTGGTGCTGTTGTCAGGTTCGATTATGCCGTCTCAGAAGAAGGCTCTGCCGGCTGGGTGATGTTTGGTCACCCTTTTTAATCTATGGGAAGATTTACTGCTTTTCATAAATGACAGGAGGTTGTTCAAGAACAAGCATTTGATTCAAAATCTATATGTTCTCGGGCATCCTCCCAGTAGGCTGTCCGAGAAGTTTTATCATTGTAGCAGGTAATCCAAGGCTTCTTTGTCATTTAGCCCTGCATCACTGGATTGAAGGAAATTTCTTTCATCGCCAAAATACCATTGACGTTCGCCCAGGATCGCTGTTTCCCGATGTTCAGTACTACATTTTGCTGTTGCCGTCAGACCCTGTTCCCTGGCAAGAATTCTGATTCTGGCGTTAGCAATTCTAGCATCTTTTGCTCTCTTAGAGAAAGGTTCACCTTTCTCAAGAAGCTCATCTACCATGCCCCGTAAGAAGAATTTTTTCTGAACAGCAATTATCTTTTTATCTACAGTGAAAAAGAACTCCTGGGCCTCTTCCCTGAGAATATCAGCCTTATCACCAGCGTTGAAGCCAGGATCAATGTAGACTTTAATCCAGTCACGGGCACATAGCTGACATTTATGAAATTCTCTATTAGCTACATGTAAAGATTGTTCCGGCATCTGGGATGTCACCTGCTCAACATAGCCATCAAGTTCTACTTTTATGTTCCTGAGCTCTTGAACATCATTTTCTGTGAGAGTTGCTGCCATTTTTTTCAAATATTCAAGCAAGGTATCTATTGCTTCACTATCCATAATTATAGACTCCAAATATATTCTATAGGTTTGGTAATTGTCTCTCTGATTTCTTTTGAATCATAACAGCTAACGAGACAAATTTGACAAGAGGAATAAAACTACCATATGCTTGTAGAAGACAAACAAGAATTGATCACTGTTCAAACAACACTCTTTTGCAGAAATCTATCCAAAAACTTCGACCTACAGTGCAATCAGCGGAGGTGCTCAGGTGACAACACAAAACAAAACAATATCTTCAGTACTACGACAGAATATCCGACAACTGGAACTTTTTACAAATTTATTAGATGATGAAATCGACATTTTAGTGAAACACGCAAAAATTCATTCACTTGATGAAGGTGAAGTGCTCTTCTATGAGGGAGACGACGGAGACTTCTTTGCAATTGTGATTGAAGGTCGAATTGAGATTTCAAAGCACTCAGGAAGTGAGACTCCAGTTGCAATAGCTTCATTAACAACCGGGGCAACACTTGGAGAAATGGCAATTATCGACTATGAGACACGATCCGCATCGGCGATCGCCAGCGAGCCGTCGACTCTTTTTATACTCTCAAGACAAAGCTTTAACAAACTTGTCGAAGAATATCCACAATGCGGAGTAAAACTGATTCGAAAAATTGCGACGATTCTCTGTACCACCATACGCCGAACCTCAAACCTGTTCGCAGATTCCGTCGAACCTAACATTCAGCCATAAGATATCTCTGTAACGCTTGACTCCACTCAGCTTACCAAATTACCAAATAGCAACAGCGAAGAAATCATAAGATCTCTTCGTTGTTGCCCCTTCATTGACTGTCTGCTTCCGCGTATAACTGTAGTCGCTTCGTCAAGGTTACAGCGATCATTATGAGTGATTCCGGATCAAGATAATCTTCAGCCTGTCTCTGGAACAGCAGGGAGCTGCTGGCAGGAAACTCTTCATCATGATCGTTGAAAAGCAGTAATATTTTTATTTGCGGTAACAAACTGAACTCCATTGAAACATCATAGGACAGGTTCATATCACAGGGTGTACCGCCTAATTTTTGAGCTGCATGCAATAATGCGTTTATCTTGCCTGAAAATAGTCTGATAATAGGTTTTTCCGCATCACTGATAAAAAGGTTAAGGTTTGTAAATTGGGAAACTTTATGGAAATCCTTAAGCGCAGCCCACTCCTTACCCACAACCAGAGCGTCGGGACAGAGTAACAGGTACTTGAAGAGTATAACACAAACCATATAGTTGGGCCGGTTGCCAGACGCATCTGTAATACCTTTCTCAGAAACTGTATAATCCTCACCTAAAAAAGGAACAGTAACTTCTTTGCCCTTTAATTTTATTCCAAGTATGTCTTTTATGGATGAAAAATCAAGATCAGCGATTTGACGGCAATACTCCTCGTAATGGGTTTCAAAGATATTTGCATCCATATATTAAAATCTCCCTTTTGTATCGTCGTAAAACAGATTGGATTAATATTTTCGAGGCTTATTACGGGATTTAAAGGTAACTCGATGAAAGGCCTTAGTCGCCGCTTTTTCGCTTAGACTCCGTACTCCGGCTAAAGGATTTTTAATACGCATGGTTGACCTGTTACGAATAACCTTGTTCAATGTTTGCGTCTTGATGAGAGGATCCTGCTCAGTGATCTTTCTATTAATTATCGCAAAGAGATTCTGCTCCTCCAGCACCCTCCGCCGTGCCTCAATAATATAAGGTAATCGATCCTTGTACTCATTATTTGCAAGATGTGATTTTATGATATCTCTTGCCCGCCCATAATCGTTGATATCAATGGGAATAAAGCTCTCTTTTGGAAAGTAATCAGCAGCATTCGGCGCACCATGATAAAATGGCAGAGTGTGGCCGAGGAATGCATCGGGCAACTTTTCTGTAAGGTGATGATCATACACATGGTTCTCCACCGCGATATGAAACTGATAAGGATCCAGCACTTCAGCCTTATCGTTCATTGGATTCACACCATGGCCATAGATATCCAGTTCAGGAACGTCATCTTTTAACCGCCAGGTAAAATCCACCCGGGTGGAATGAAGGGTGACATTCCCGGTTCTCTTGGAACAGACAGTAGAGAGAAGTTGTGTTTTCTCAGGAACCTCCATCGCCTCCATTTGATCCCAGGTAACAAAACTACCCTCTTTAAAAGGCAAGCCGTAATGCCAGATCAAACCTGGATGATGATAGATCACGTTGGGATGTTTCATTGCCCAGGGTTCCTGGAAGGTCAGGACACAGCCAAACTGGCGAAGATAGTCCCGGCCAAAAACTGTAATTGTTGACGGTTCTCCGGTAATCAACATAGTCCGCTCCCGCGGACACTGGAGTTTTTCCTCGGTAAAAAAGGAATCCCCCCTTGGCAGATCCTGGTAGACAATCAACCAGTCGTAGTCGGTGCAATCTACATCAAAGTCAAAAAGACAGTTTTCCCAATGGGGCAAAGAACCGGGAAATTGACGGAAAAAACCTTCGGCGGAACCACCTCGTTTTAATCCTCTGTGCATAAATTTTACCTTGAATTTATGCTTGTCCCAGCGTGGGCTAACTACACCCGCCTCGCCGCCCAGTTGGCCGTCTTCGTTGCTAAATGAAAAAAACTTCTTCGACAATGTGCCCTCGCTTATAATAAAAAACCTACTGATTAACCCTTCTGACTTACGGACAGACAATAGTTCACCACAAAGGGGACAGCAATCAATTTTCCCATTGTGGTGAAGAATCCGTGCACTGGACAAACATGGGCAAGACCACTACATTGAAAAGATATCGCTATAAAACGTCATACTATTTCTAACATCTCACACGCTTATGGATATCTGGATAGTTTCTGCAATTCTCCTCATTACCCTGTATTTGCTTATTACCGAAAAAATTTCCGTCGATCTGACGGCAATCGGTATCATGGTCCTGCTCGTTGTAAGCGGCATCCTGAGTCCAAAAGAGACTATCGTCGGTTTTTCAAATCCGGCTCTGATTACGGTTGGCGCCATGTTCGTCGTCTCAAAAGGGATGATGCGTACGGGGGGAGTGGAATTCCTGGGGAGAAAAATTATCCAACTGGCCAGGGGAAACTATAAACTAGCTCTCATTATCATTCTCATTTCTGTTGCCGTTGCCTCAGCTTTTATTAACAACACTCCTGTGGTAATCCTTTTTATTCCTGTGGTCATGACTATGTGTTGTGAGTTTGGCCTCAGCCCGTCGAAGTTTCTAATTCCCATATCTTACGCCTCTATTCTTGCCGGAACCTGTACGCTTATCGGCACTTCCACCAATATCATCATAAGCGATCTGAGTAATATCATCGTCAACGATCTCAACCTCGGCAACGACTACAGCGGGCTCAGTATGTTTGAGCTTTCCATCCTTGGTGTCCCGCTCGCTGTCACTGGCATTACCTTTCTCTACTTTTTAGCACCCAGAATCCTTCCTGCACTGGCAAATCCCATTTGCCAGCTTCAAAACAGTGACCACCGTCAATACCTTGCAGAACTGAAGATTCCAACTAAAAGCAATCTCATCGGTAAAAATCCAACGGATGTTTTTCAGGTAAAATACAGTAGTGTGAATGTGATAGAATTGATCAACAAATCACATATTTACCACCCAAACCGTGACAACAGAACAATAACCGAAAATGATATCCTCCTCATAAAAGGGTCATTGAACGATCTGGTAGCCATACTCCACAACGAAGCCGTCGACCTGCCATCTTCAGAAAAGGATCTGGTCCTTGGAGCACAAAAAGATGCTCCAATAGTTGTAGAGCTCATTATTTCACCCCATTCCTCGCTGCGCGGAGAAAAGCTTTTTCGCACTGGACTCGCTAAAGATCCAGATGTTCACGTGATAGCTGTAAAAAGATCCAATTTGCACATGAGCGAAAAGGCCATCCATGACGTGCAACTCCAGACAGGTGATGTGGTCCTGATTTGGTGCCATGAATCAAAGCTAGACGCGATCAGATCCGGAACAGATTTTATCGTCATTGAAGATGTCTACGAGGAACTGGTACATAAACGAAAGGCGTGGTGGTCAATCATCAACTTCATCTGCATGATTGGTACAGCAACCCTGGGACTTGCCGACATTATGACCTGCGCCCTTACAGCGGCGTTTCTGATGATAGTAACCGGATGTTTACAGATGCGTGACGCCTACCGAGCTCTCCAGGGGGATGTACTGCTACTCATTGCAGGAACTATCGCTCTCGGTGTGGGGATGCAGAAAACAGGGGCCAGCCAACTCTACGCGGAAACCTTCATTAATATTTTCTCAGATTCTTCCCCTATGATAGTCCTCGGTGCAATCATCCTTCTCACCTCGATATGCACCCAAATACTCAGCAATAATGCCACCGCTGTGCTGCTGCTTCCCATAGCCATCTCCACCGCCATCGGCATAGGCGTTGATCCAAAACCCTTCATCGTTGGCATCTGTTTTGGCGCAAGCGCCTGCTTTGCCACTCCGGTGGGTTACCAGACAAACCTGATGGTTTATGGCCCTGGTGGTTATAGCTTTATGGATTACATGAAACTGGGAATCCCCCTCAACATCTTTGTGGTTGTCGCCTCAACGCTCATGATTCCCGTTATCTGGCCATTTTAAGACTGGACAAACAAAAGATCGTGCCCCCAAGAAAACGGCTATCGTTACAAAAATGAGGAAGCTCATTAAGATGGGGAACAGGTAGTTCCACTACTCTGCAGAGGTTTAACGTTTGGCCGTTTTGTTTTCCCGGCCTGCCAGAGGTCACAGGCATCCTGCATTCGCAACCAAAGCTCAGGGGTTGTTCCAAGCCACAGGGAAAGACGTAATGCCATATCAACGGAAATACCACTTTTACCGTTCAACAGCCTGGACAAGGTGACGCGGGAGACACCGAGTTGCCGAGATGCTTCAGTGACGCTTAGACCTTCTGCTTTCAGGACATCTTCTTTTATGATTTCCCCAGGATGGGGAGGATTATACATTGCACTCATATCCTTCCTCTTAATGGTAATCCAGATAATCCACTAATTCGACATCATCACCGACAAATCGAAAAATAACACGCCAATTGCCGTTGACCCATACTGAGAAAAATCCTTTCTGCTTTCCCGTTAAAGGGAACGTTCTTGTGGCCCAACTGCCGTTGCACCGCCGCCACATTGTCTGTTTTTTCCATAATGAACACTACCACCCTTCTCTACAGCCGATAAAATTCGCCTGTCAAAATCAATCTCCGCCAGGTTCAAGCTGGTTATCGCATTCCGACGCATCCCCGTTTCGTAACCGTTCACCAGCACCCCATTTTCGTCCGATCAGGCCTCCTGGCATAGCCAACTATAGCCAGGGGACCAGCTTGAACGAACCTAGAGCACTGGACGAACAGTTACGGACTCTGGTTATGCACTCTTTTGAAGGGGGCGGTGAACGGTTACCCCGTTTCAATAAGGGTGTAGATGATGGCTCGATTTCGGTAAAGCCGATAATTCTTTCTCTGAGGTGGAGTTGCTCCACCATTGCGGTGCCGATCCCGGGAGCGACCGCCGACCAGGAGAAGCTGATCGGCTGCGTCGAGGATCCGGTTCCGTTCCTGTTTGGTTAAGGCCCTTTCGATTTCCAGCTGATTGCCAACCGAGAGCATTTTGATTTTTTCCATCGGCTGGCCCAAAGGAAACGGCCGGTACTAGTGAATCCACTTGGCGAAGGTATTCAGATGGGCACTCATCCGGTTGATGGTCCGGTCTGACCATTTTCTGAATCCGTCATCTTTCACCGTATTCTGCAGGGCGGTGATAAAACCTCTTTGCGATCCGAGGTGACCAGCTCAAGCGAGAGGTGCTGGAAAGTTCCTGCTCTATGAAACTCAGAAATAAAGAAAAATCTCTCTGTTGCTCCTTTTGTGAGCGAGATGATGTGGTCACCTGGGTGGCAAAATAGATGTCCGACCAGCGGAGCAAATCATCCTCTGTTTTGCTTATTGCTACCGGATTATTCTTAGGTGTAGCTATTTCTACGGCTTTTTGCTCACGATTAATACCTCCAGAATGTGTTTACTAACAAAAATAATAGGTTCTGTCGTGAACTTGACTCGGGCATTGTCAACCTGCGGGGTAAATCTACCTACTTCTTTATGTAGGGATGGTTCCGCCCAAATGTTTCAATCCATTCTTCCGGACTATCTTGCCTCTTGCCTGACAAATAAAACTTCACTAGAACAGACGATCCTGAGCCAAATTTCAAGATCTTCCGAGGTTTATAGATACAGGAAGTATTAACGAACGAGAAAAGTGCAGAACTAAAATTCTTAGAATTGGCAGTGTTAACAATATATCAATTCCCGTGTCTTAATTCCCCGCACACATTGTGCACAGGTTCAAAGCAAAACGGTTGTACATTATTAATCGTTATTGGAAATTTATCATGGATTAAGGTTAATCGTTTGGAAGATATCCGTTAGTTTCTCAATGTCGTATAACGTGTGCCCTGCCAGCTGTATCGCTTTGTTTTCCTTTGCAATTATGTGAACAACGGTTCTCAGGGGATCCGTTCCCCGAAACCGCCATGCGATTTGAATCTGATAGGCATCGAATTCCCTATAAGTTGTTATCGGATTCTGTGAGACAATTTTAATATTACTGCCTACGAGTTTTAGTCCATCGGCATATGCCTCCGCCAATTTCTTTAACTGCATGTTAATATCTTCACCGATCTGAAGCCGTGAAATAAACATCGCCATCGATGGCACCCCCTGGGGAATACCGGCTCTGAAAATCTGGTAGGATTCCAATGCCTTGTTTTGAAACGCTTTAGGATAGTTTAACGTAAAGGCAGGAGAATTCGTTCTGACGAACTTGCCGTCTTTGGCAAAGCCTCTTGCCATCATAGCCGCCTCATCCACTTCGACATCAAGCCTCAAGGATTTCACCATAGCTGTTAGATTTTCCATGGTTTCATCCTGGTTGTCCGCGGCCCCAAAGACAATTAGGCGGTCGTTCTTTTGCGCTGTGACAAAAGCGGATATCAACTCTGATCCTCCGACATTCATTAATATTTCAAAATAATTGGCCTTGCTGCCATCTTTCAGGTCGATTAACTGTTGATTGATGACGTTATGAATCAGGCAGTCGGGCATCATCTTTGGCAACGACCTTGAAACCATGCTCGCCGTATCCTTCAAAGGTGTACCAGATGGATAAGGCCTGGCAGTTATCCCCACGGATGGCAAACCCTCGGCGGATGTCCGCCTGAAAACAAATGGACCGAAATCTCCCATTTCCTTAGTTAGTTTGTCAGCGTCATAATCAATGGAAAAACCGATTGCTTTGTCCTCATAGTGCTCCAATTTGGGCACTGAAACCGACTTTTCCGCTTGCCCGGCCATTGTAGCAGACGTAAAGAATAAAGAAGCTGTGAATATACAAAATGCAATCCAGGTTGCTCTTTTTATAACGTTTTTCATAACGTCTCCTTTTTCAATCTAACAGGGTAATTGTGTATAAACTGTATAACACGCGTTTAAAAAGTTCTACAAAAAAGAAGGCTACTCGGCAATACTCAGAGAATTATGGCAGTATCGTGCGGGCACAGATTCAATATTGGTACAGGCAAGACTAAGCTATTTTCCACCCGAAATTGAAGGAGAATCAGTTACTAACGAGCACGTTGCCTAACATCTCCGAAACCGGATTACAGGATATTCCCGACAAAGATTAACAGGAAGAAGGTGAATTTGCAGTTTTTCTTAAATGGTTAATATTGCCAACACTAACCTCTGACATTTACGATTTCCGGCCTTACCTGCGCCAGATCTTCGATACAAATAAGGAAAAAGGTGATATTGGAGTTTTTTATTGCGTATGCTGATCAAAAAAACAGACGTTTTCTTAAGCGGCATATGTAACATGAAAACGTTCGTTATCTTGAGTTGATCTTCACTTGGATAGCTGGAGTTGAGTGTTTTTACTCATAGAAAAAAGCACTACATTATGGTTAGTTAGGCTGGTGATTTATTTTTCGCAGTCAAACAACGACTTACAACCACTACACAGTAGTACTCTAGGAGTTGTATATGCAGAAAAGCTCATCCGGATTCACTAACAAAGCTCAGCTTCTCTTTTTAACCCTCATAGTAATATTGTTCTGTTGTTCAAACGTTATTGCCGGGGTTTGGTGGGATGATCGGACTAATGATATTGATAATACCTTGGAAGAACTGAGGTCACTTTTTAGCATTTCCTATTCTGATGCTACTGATGATGAACTAAAATATCTGCTTCGTTATGATGATTATGGATACTATTTATCAAATGTTAAAGCTCAGATCAGTTTTGTAAAGTTCGGCCAACAACTTCCTGATTTTTTAACTGGCAACTGTTTTGCTCTTGATGAAGAGGAAGGAATTACATCAATACTAGATGATCCAATTTATAGATCGGCGATTGATACCTTGGTTACAGTCTTATCTCGAAGTCCTGATCCAACACTGATGGTATTAAGTGGGGTTTCTCAATTGTTGCTTGCCATACACGATGTTACTAACACCTATCAATCAGCATCATCTATTTTTTCATGTCCTTACAAGAGGTATTTTTTTAATGAATACTTCAATCTCCGCCAGAATAATGCTTTTGATCAGGAGGCTGCATGGCAAGATATACAAAATACATTTACTGAAGAATTAGTAGCCTATGCAAATCAAGGGGTTCAAGCTGATGGAATCAAAGCATACCTTGAGAGTGCATATCAAGCAAAGATCCTTGCTGAGGATGATGCAGAACTTGAAGCTGTTGGTGATGGGATTGTTTCTGAAGCAAAAAGACTATGGATAGAAAAACCTCCAGTTGTAACGAGTCGACTTGAGTTTAGTGATTTTCCGTATAAAGCAGGAGAAGGTATAACAGCCTCTTTTGCTATCACAAATACTGGCAGT
>JAAELB010000951.1 GCA_024227155.1 Desulfobulbaceae bacterium | reverse complement strand
GTTTCTAAGGACACTTGTTCTTTGAAAGCATTGAGCATCTCAACAAATCTGCTCATATGGGTGCCTTTTAACTGATGAGGTAGATCAACAAACATACTTATTTTAGCAACTGTCGATTGAAATCCTTTTGATTTATCACGCACTTTAACAGGATATTTTAGTTCTTTGATGCCGACCTTATCGATTGGAATATTTCTAAAATCTGGTTGGTTTTGAATATCAATCATATATCACTTGCCCCATTGCTTTAAAAACATTGCCTTTAATATGACTATTTTCATTATATAAATTACTTAACATACCCCTGACAGCCTCTCTTTTTGATAGTCCATCACTGGGGCATGAACTCACAAACTTTGGAAAATTTGAATTTTTACAAAACTTAATAATCTTGCTTTTTTCAATATAACTCAAAGGCCTTATGATCTGAAATTTATCATCAAAAAAAGATTGTTTTGGTTTCATGGTATCCAACCTGCCTGCATAGAACATATTAATAAAAAAAGTTTCAATAATGTCATCTTTATGATGAC
>JAAELB010000950.1 GCA_024227155.1 Desulfobulbaceae bacterium | reverse complement strand
GGATTCCCCAGCCAAACCTTTAACGCTGTCATTCAGGCTTTGCAGGATACTCATGAATTGATTTTCGTCAACCCCCTCTGTCCATTTTCCTGAATAACCAGCGGTCTCGTTGGTCCGTTTGGTAGTTCCCGGCATCGGGGAAGCATAATATTGGGTACCCCCTTTCTGGGGATCCCCTTTTTGTGCCTCCCCTGCCTGATACAGGGAACCTTCTTCAGCATTATCGTCCTCCAGGGGATCGGAGTCCCCTATAAACGCCAAGCGGTTCATGATCTCACTGAAGGTAGCATCAGGTTTAGCAGCCAAAAACAACTTCAAAAGTGGTTGTAAATTTTTGCTGATACCCATTATGGCTAGAGGATTTATAGTCCTCCACACTTTGCCCAGGTCGTTGGACCATTTTCATTAATCTCGTCTCCAGATTCATCCGGTGCATTAAATTAATGAAACGATCATCCATCCATTTCCAGATGGCATCTACTGAGGCCTTCTTATCCGGCATGGACTTATAATGAGCAGAAGCCTCCCCTTGGAGCTTACAGCGTAGAATTTGTTTCACTTGATCTGTCATCAAGTGATTAAAATCTATCAAATCCTGTAAGTCAGACTTCTATGTGCTCCAGTCCTTCCCTTTCTCAGTGCTTTCATTTTTAGC
>JAAELB010000949.1 GCA_024227155.1 Desulfobulbaceae bacterium | reverse complement strand
CGTTGATTTATGCTTTTCACTTGGAAGGCCTCCTCGCTATTTTGTCCTGACTACAATTTGGATACAGAAAGACCATACCATGCCAGGGGTATCATATAGTGATACCCCACTGATTATTTTCCAATTTGTGTTTAAACACCAAATCAAAATACCACTTTTTATAACCAGCGGAAGGATTAAGTGTAAAAATATTCCTTTTTTTCAAAATGTTGCCAGGGTAAACCCCAACTGACCTTACAATGAAAGGGAGGAATTGGGCTTAGGCTTTTTTTCATCTACACCATGAAAATTATCAATTATACCCCCCGGCAAAGCCTGGGGGTTACCTAACCCGAATAGATCGGAACTTTCTAAAATGCTTGGATAAGTACCTTCACGAAATTATTTTCTGCCACAAAAACACAGAAAATAATTTCTAAGGTACTAAAAATCAGTCACATAAAAAACCCTGCCTGGCACACCGTGACATTGATTAATATAAATTCTAAGAGTATACTGCAGGAGTCCCTTTATTTTTATAAGAAGCATGTGAAAATCATATAGAAGGAAGGACTATGATAATGGATACTCTTTTTCTATGCTGTTTCACCAGCCCTGTTTTCACACCTAAAGGCTACCCTTCTTTGGCAGTAATTACGCCCAGCCAGACAATTCATGACTTTCATATATTGAGTACCTTACATAAAGATAACCTTAACTTTCACTGGACAATGACTCCTCACCCTAGGAGCTTGTCCAAGAATGGCTTTTGCCCAAACTCTTCGGATTTTTCAAAAAATAATGCTCGCAGGTAGCGAAGACTCCGATATTGCGTATATGGCTGTGCTTATTTTCCGAAAACTTCTCGATTGTGAGCAAAATCCTTATTCTCGGACGACCTCCTAAGAGACTGTCCGAGAGTACCACTCAGGCTCTGCTTGAGCCAAAAAGAGGATGATTATTTCTGAAAAATTCAAAAGGGGGAACTTATGGAACTACAACAAATTGCAAAATGCATTGCATTAACATTAATCTTGTCCTGGGCGAGTAACACCCGTGCTGCAACCTATACGGTGGACGACAATCCCGGAGCGGATTTCACAAGCATCCAGCTGGCGATTAATTATGCAGCAACAGGCGATACGATTTTGGTTGAGTCCGGTACATATAACGAAAACCTTACGCTAAAGAGCGGAGTCAATGTACTTGGTGCCGGGTTTAAAACCACCACGATTAGAGGTGGACATATCTCCCATGTTGTCTATGCAAATGCGGTCTCCGATGTAGTTTTTGACGGATTTTCAATTGCTGACAGCAGTCAAGCTTCCAGCAGTTATGGCGGGGTAAGAATAAACGGAGGAAGTCTGGTGATCAGCAATAATATGATCACTAATAATTTAAACGGCGTATACATTACCGGATCTTCGTCCGCCATAATCAGAAACAACATCATAACAATCAACGGACTGACCGGCGGCAATTTGAACTACGGCCTGATAAGCCTGAACTCTACCCCTCTGATCACAAACAACGTTATTTCAAAGAACAGAGGAGTCGGAATATATATTGCGTGGCTGGATTCCCTCGGCACCCAGATCATTAACAATACCATTGTAGATAACGATAGTGATGGAATCTGGTGCTATAAATCTGCGCCGACTATAAAAAATAATATCATTATCAATAACCAGTACGGCATAGCGGCCTCCCATGATGCTGCAGCAACACCTGTGATCTCATACAACAACGTTTGGAGCAATCTGGATAACTACAATTCTCAACAAGGAGGCGTTTCAGCCCCGGGCACTGGAGATATTTCGGAAGATCCTCTCCTTATCCCTCCCACTTCAAACTTTGTAAGGGGATACTACCTGGGGGAAGAATCGCCCTGTATCGATGCGGGTGACCCAAATCCAATCTACAATGATATTGACGGCAGCAGAAATGACATGGGGGCCTACGGGGGCATGGACGGATTGGCCACTACAGGGTTCTCTTCAGTCACCAGTGGTTTCGTATTCACCACTGTCGGCAAGATCCCGGTTTCAGAAATTACTCAGACAACCGGAGGTCAGAATGGACTAGCCAATGTTTCAGCGGGTGCAGCCAGTGATTTGCACATATATCGGCACACGGACGCGCCTTTTGGTGGAAAATTATGGATTAGCGGGCTATTCGGTTCAGATGATGACCAGGTTCGTTACTACAGGATAATGGTGGCCAAGTATGCTTCTTTCCCTTTAAAAATGATATATACCCCTCTAGAAGATGCACTCACCAAAGTGTTATACACTGTCAATCCCGACGGCACGGTGACCGCTTCAAGGGAAACAATAGGCCCTTTCCCCAACTATCTGGGCCTCAAAGGACTGTACAAGAGAACAGATGAGGGATATTGGGCCCACAGGGACTTGAAAATTGTGTGGAACACCAACTGGTTTGCAGATGGATTGTATTCTCTGACCTATGAAGCATATAACGCTGGATTGGCAAAAATTGACCTCGACTACAATGATCAATCTCGAATTACCATCAGAGTAGATAACTCACCGGTGGTGGCAACAATCAACAGTGTACAATACAACGATGGTACTGTTATTCCTGAATGTGGTATAATAAACCTTTCTAACAGTACGGAAAACCTTAATTTTAATATCACCGCAAAGCATACAAACGGTTACCTTAGAGACTACAAGCTCTCGGCATTATACGGTAAAAACCACAATGCCGGCTACATAACAATGGATCAGTACGTTGGCTCTAATGACACCAGTCCACCTACCTGGCAGGGCATAGAAGACGCAACTGTCAGCTCTTTGAGCGCAATGAATGCTGGGCACCTCGATCAATGGGAGGACCCAGGCTGTGCCTATCAGTTTCATCTGCGGGCCTGGGCCCGAACGACGGATGGATTTACTCATATCCGTGCTGCAACCTTCAACGACCATTATTATTTACAAATCAATGGCACAAACTCTTGCAAAGCTGACCTTGACAACAGTGGAACTGTTGATGGTGCTGATTTAAGTCTGTTCGCGGATGAATATGGAACCACCAATTGCAATTAACAACCATCTCCAGGATTAACTATTTTCTATAGGAGAACGAAATGAGACCTTACCACTTGGTTATCCCGGTTATCTCTACTATTTTCCTTTCACTGACGATCGGTCTTGAAGTTCATGCCACCGCGGTAGATGTATATGCTGAGGGGGGATATACAAACAGTCATATGACAGTAAAGATTTTTGCCGATATTACACCTACCCTCCAAGGTGGTTCCCTGCGAAGCGCCGGAGTAAAATTAACCTATCCGAGTGCAAAACTTAGTAACCCGTTGGCCACTAAAAATGAAACAGACTGGTATTTGGGCGTAGCAAGCACCCTGTACCCATATAAAACACCGGACACATCCACCGAAGGTGAAGTTACATTTTTACTGGGAAAATTAGATACAAATCACCCAGGTACAGGGGTTGATGGGGAGCGGATTTTACTCGGCAGTATTCTTTTTGATAGAAGAGTAGCCACTGGTATCCCCGTTGCAAACGAGTTTGCTCTGACCCAGGGCAAGGAACCACCATTTGTCGACTTTGCGACAACAGAGGGCTTGCCGCTAGACGAAACAGTGGTTTTTCAGCCCGCGACAATCACCCATCAGAATCAATTAAACCTGATAGCCACAATACGAATCCTACAGGTGATTACAGACCAGGATCCTGAGGTGCCTGTTCGCCCTGCCGAATTTGACAGGAATAATGATGGTGTCGTAGGACTTGAGGAGGCGATTGATCTCATGCACAACATCGCCAATTGAGTGTAAAAAATGGGGGGGGGGTAGTCGTCGGGATTAATGACTCGTCCGCATTTCTCATCATGAGAAATGCGGATGCCATTCTCTCTCAGACGACAGATAAGGTAGACCTCGGATAAACGTAGACTTCGATCCAGCTTCGCAGCAAAGAACTTCTAGATTCCCGCCTGCGCGGGAATGACGGTGGTTTTACGGCATTTCAGAGTTGAAGGACATTAGTGCCTTATTCCTGAACTTCTGTCAAAAAAAAAACAAGAAACTCAGAAATATTTTATGAAATCGTGAGCTTACTTTTACCACCAAGGCACTTATACCCCCTTGTGGGGTGCTAACTTATAGTGATAACCTTATCGGCCAATTGTGTCGCGGTCACTATATCGAGCATATTAGTCGTAGTACCAACTGCCTTTTCAGAAAGTATACCAAAATGTTCCAGACATGTGCCGCATGCCAGGATCAGCACCCCAGACTCTTCATACGCTTTGAGTTCCTCTATCACAGGAGATGAGCTGGTGGTCAGCTTAACCCCACCATTAACAAAAATAAGCTGCCACAGATCTGGTCCCATTTCTTTTAACGTCTTGAGATAGTTGATCATAAGTTTCTCACCAAGAGTATCATCCCCTCTACCCAAGCGATCAACCATCACCAGGATCAGCAATTTCTTCCTTTCCTCTGAATGGCTACTTACTGCCTCAGTCTCTTCTATTTCAACGGGGGACACACCATCCAAACTGGCCATGAGTTGAAAATTATCTCCCTGTTTTTTCTCACTGACCACATACCCCCTGGAACCTAGGAAACGAGTAACATTTTCCTTTGAGGCCTCATTATCCAGGAGCACAATGAGCTCCTCACCCACATTTTGCTCAACCGTATCCTTAACCAGCAGAACGGGTGCCGGACATGTTAGCCCACATGCATCAATTGTCTTAGCCATGGTACATTATTTCCTTATTTCAAATTGATTACTTCTGAGATATCCCCTGTCACCACCCCGATCACGGTGGCTTCAGCAACCCCTTCATCGCGCAGACTTTCGACCACGGTTGCCGCGTCCTTTTCTCTACAACTAAAGAGCAAGCCTCCCGAAGTCTGAGGATCAAAAAGGATATCTCTCAAAACCGGATCAAAATTATCCGGGGCGATAACCATATTCTGCCGATGCGTCCTGTTTTTATGGGCCCCGACAGGAACAAGCCCCATGGCCGCAAAATCGTAGGTCCCTGGGATAACCGGCACCTGGTCGGTATCAAGTGTCACACCCATGCCGCCTCCATCTATCATCTCTGCAAGATGACCGAGAAGGCCGAAACCAGTGACATCTGTGCAGGCGGAAACATCAAACCTCTCTATTGTCTCCGCAGCCCTTCTGTTCAGGGCAGCCATTATTTCCGTTACAGTTGAAACAGTTATATCGGAGGCCAAACCACCTTTAATTGCGGTATTAATGATGCCCGTCCCCAGCGGCTTCGTAAGAATCAGGCAATCTCCATCCCGCAAGCCCTGATTTTTCAATATCCTGGCAGGATGAACAAACCCGGTAACCGACAAACCGTATTTAAGTTCCTGATCCTCAACGCTATGGCCTCCAAGCAACACCGTATCCGCTTCACGGAGGGTGTCGGCACCACCGGCCAGCATCTCTTTTAATGGTTCCGGACCCATTTTTTCAAGAGGGTAAGCCACAATATTCATAGCCGTTTTCGGTGAACCACCCATGGCATATACATCGGAGAGGCTGTTCGCCGCTGCGATCCTACCGAAATGGTACGGGCTGTCAACAATCGGAGTAAAAAAATCAAGGGTTTGAATGATGGCCAACTCACTTGAGATTTGATAAACTCCGGCATCATCAGAGGTTGCCGTACCAACCAGAACCTGCTCATTTACAGGAAAATCAACTCCATTTAAGACGTTCTCCAGGTCCCCTGGAGCAAGCTTCGAAGCTCAACCGCCTCCTGTTACACAGGCGGTAAGCCGTATCGAATCACTCATTATATTTTCTCCATTTCTCTAGACGGGTCCATCCCCGCAACTACCTAATTTCATTTTTGCTAGTTATCTATTCCATGCGAGATATTTTCACCAGGATAGTATAGATTCGTGGCCTGGTTTTGATAATACATTCCCAGCCTGATCACACTTACTTTAATAACTCTTTTTATAATGAAAGCAGAAAATTCTATTTTTACTTATTTAGCCTTAACATTGGCGGTACTGTTTTGGGGGCTCTCCTTTGTCGCCACCAAGGTGGCATTGCAGAGCTTTAGTCCTTTTTGTCTGATATTTTTCAGATTTTTTACAGCCTCAATTTTTTTTGGCCTGTTTTTTTGGCGAACCGGATTTCCGCAACTCACCAAAAAGGGAATCAAGTCCCTTATGCTTCTCGCGGTTATGCAACCAGGGCTCTATTTCACCTTTGAAACATTAGGGTTGCAGTACACTTCTGCAACAAAAACCTCCCTGATCATCGCCACTATTCCCATTTTGGTCCTCACCCTCTCCGCCGTACTCCTCAAGGAACGGGTCCGTCCAACCACCCTTTGCGGTATTTGCCTGTCCCTGGTTGGTGTTGCTCTCCTGGTATTTGGGGATAGTGCCCACACAGAACTGCAGGGTATGCTCATCGGAGATCTCCTCATCCTTGGCGCAGTCATTTCAGCAGCTATTTATATGGTCATGGCTAGAAAGCTGGGAGACACCATCCCCTCCCACCAGATCACCGGTATGCAGATCATCTTCGGAGCACTACTGTTTTTTCCAGCTTTTCTCTGGGACCTCCCCCATCTCAATTGGGGGGCGGTAACCAGGGAATCCATCATTGCTCTAATCGGCCTGACGATCTTTGCCACTATTGGTGCATTTCTCTGTTATAACTATGCCCTGACGAAAATCCCCGTTGCCCGTGCCTCTGTCTTTATTAACGGCATTCCATTAGTTACCGCTTTTGGTGCCTGGGTTATCCTGGGAGAATCACTCACAACAGTACAGCTTCTAGGGGGCGCGGTGGTTCTTATTGCCGTCATTGTCACCAACCATACACCAAAAACGAAAATACCTGGGAAAGAGGCTAACAGTGATTACTATTGAGATTTTAATCAGCCTTGTATTTCCCTGACAAATTCACCCATCAGGTTTAAAACAAATTGTGGTCGCTCGAGATGTGGTGTGTGCCCGCAGTCTGGAATCATATGCATTTTTGCGGGTCCTGAGACTTGCGAGGTGATAGCATCTAATTGTTTTTTTGTTCCATATTGATCTAAGGCACCTTGTAGTGCCAATACCGGACAGGAAATCTTATGTAATAAACTTTCAATATTCCAGTCTCTGAACCAGTCACTAAGCCATGTTTCCGACCAGGCTTTAAACATCTGATGGCTGTTTTCTCCGTGGTACTTCTGCAGCCCTCTGGGGCCATTTTTATTGAATGCTTTATCCGCTATTTGGATTCCTGTTATCGCTTCTGCCTCAACAAATACATGTGCCGCTTCAGTCACTATACCTTTACAAAACCTATCTCTTTCTGAGCCGTTAATAAGTGCAATACTGGCACCGTCAGAATGTCCGATCAGAATATATGGAGTCTTTGGTATGAGAGCTTCTATAATCTCCGGCAGTTCTTTGAATGCGTAATCATGCAGATAATTGTTTGTTCTCTGCTCCCGCTCCGGGGAAGATTTCCCGTAACCGGTACGATCGTATAATAACCCGGGACAACCTGTTTGCGCGCACAGTTCACGGGGAAAATTCTTCCACATCTCGATACACCCCAACCCTTCATGCAAAAAGATAAGATATGGCTTATTCTTATCACCATCTACTAATGCATAGCGAATTTTTCTGCCCTCTGAAATGTTGAGATAGTTCATTTTCAACCTTTAGTTTTATGGGGTTCCGGCAAAACTTCTTAGCCATTTACGATTAATCTGTGGACATGATTCAAGTGGATAAACAGCGTACTACTGACTTATTTGATAATCAAGAACTCCCAGAACTCTTGGAGCAGGAAAAAAAATCGAGTATGTTTGGTTGTAATCGTTTTTCAAACAGTTCCTGTTAATCCCAACCAAGCGGTAAAGAAATATTTCCTAACCCCGGCAAACGTGAAGTAGGCAGGGACTCAAAACTCAACTTTTGGTTTCTCATAGTGACAAAAATTGAAATGTTTACCGGTAAGGGCGGGGTCGGCAAGACAACTATGTCGGTGGCAACAGCTCTCCGACATGCCGAAGTTGGAAAAACTCTGCTGATTTCAACCGATCCTTCCGGCTCCTTGAGTGAAATCTTCTCACGCCCCCTGGACCGCAAGGTCCATACTGTGGCTGCCAACCTGGATGCCGTGGAGTTGACTCGTAAGCTGGTTCTGGATTTGTGGCGCGATAAATTTGCAGAAGACATCTACTCGGTTTTATCCTCTTTTCTGCCGGTTGGACGGGAGATTATCGACTACATCGAAGGGGCTCCGGGAATAGATGAAGAATTTATGCTCGATTATCTGCTGACAGCTTCTGAATCCGGGGATTACCAGACTATTATCTGGGATACAGCTCCCACCGTCACCACCTTGAACCTGCTTTTTGTGCAGCAGATGTTCTATTCCCACCTGACCCAGGCCCATAAGCTCTATTTCAAAGTGAAAAAGGTCTTCAACAACGTTGATCCCCTGGCGCTAATCAACAGGTGGCGTTCTTTGACCGAACGGATTATCGAACTTCTGCAAAACGAAACCAGTGCCTGGGTGGTTGCCAACCCAGAACCCCTACCCATCGAGCAGGCCTCTGATATCGCTGAATCCTTTAATGATTTCGGCATTGAGGTAAAGGGTTTTATCCTCAACAAACTATTACCGGAAGAGCTCTGTCAGGGCCATCCCTTCTGGCAGGAAAAGTACAGAAATCAGCAGAAATGTCGAAAAAAAATGCAACAGGTAGCCGACAATCGCCAACTAAAGGAAATTCCGGACTTAATAGGAGATATGCAGGTTGACGGTTTTCTAAAAGACGTCGCTACACTGCTGCATAAGGGCAGCTGACCCGAAAAAGGAAAAATAACATTATGGTACCTACAATGATTAATAGACTTTCGTTACCTGTCATAATCCTACTGTTGAAACCTCCCCGACAGATCATCTCCAATATCCATCAGATCCGCAAATCTTCGATCCTACCCTTTGGCCTGATGAATATTCCTTACCATCATACCAGCATCCTGCATAAACCGTTGATGAAAATATAACAAACAATAAGGAAAATATTAGTGTTTTAATTAATGTTTTCATATCATGTCCCTCATTCTTATTTAACTTTATTTTCACTGTTGTCTTCGCTTGTCTTCAACAAGCCGAGACCTGTTTTGGTTAAATATTGATATGCCTTGTCTGCAAGCATTCCGGAAATAATCCCCACAAAAGAAATGAAGTAAGGTGACAAATCTCTTTCTTCATTGTTAGGGATTACTGATTGCCCTGACTTAATCATCACATAAATTGCAAGAGCAATTATCATTCCCAGGGAAGCCCTAAAAAAATACATACTAAAGCTCTCCTCAAGGTGAAATTTAGGTTCGTTGATGAATTCGATTGTTAAGAATATCAAACTTCCTAGAATTCCCATTGAGAAAACGAGATGAATCTTTAGAATTGGTTGGGGGAATGACCAATAATTATCAACAGCAATAAGATCAAAAGAAATAAATTTTAAAATATCGCTAATAGGTTTGAAGAATGTTTCAAAATGATCTATTTCTGTAAATATATGTGCCATATCATAACCATATAGACCAGTAGAGCTGATAATGCGGAAATTTTCTAAGGATATTTCTGCTTGTCTTGCATCCCCCTCATTATATTTTATCTGCTCCTCCAATTCTTTTTTTCTCTTGCTGTTTGTGTCTGCTTCAATTGTATCTAGTTCTTCTAGAAATTTATCCAACTGGGTTTTAAGTTCAACTTTCTTTGCGGTCGCAATCCTAGCCTTCTCCTCCAGAGCCTTTCTTGCATGGTATTTTACAGATATTTCCCCTGATGTGAAATATCGTTTTTCTATATCGTGAGCAGTTGGAAGGCAAGGTATCTCAACAAACTGCTGATTATCATTAATCTTAATATCTTTAACAGGCTTGCAATAGTGAGTTACAAATTTGGCCTCATCTGTGTTAACTTGTTTTGAAACTGGATCAATTGTAATTGATTTCGGTATATTGTTGAGCTTTACCTGGAACAGGTACGCGCTTAAAGAAAACATGACGACTGTTATGCAAATCAGATACATTAAAGTTAACCAACAAGCGATAAAAAATCTTCGCATAGTGTTAAGATGTTTATGTTCCATTTCTAACCTCTTAAAGTAATTAGAGGAGTCATCACTCAAAGACTAACAACAAAACAAAAATATAATACACACAGCCTGAGTAAAAAATGTATTAAATATTACGGAAATTACTCGACATTACAATCATAAGAAACGACACAACTATTGATCGCAATCGCCAATGGATTATAATTTACTCAGATTTCGACTTAATAATGTTTATAGGCATCACCACCTCACTTCTTTTAATGGTATAGAATAATGCTACATCATGACAATGGCAACATGAGCTATGGAAAAGAAGAAAAGGGACAACAGGAACAACGGGGATCGGAGTACGCTAAGTATCAGATATTTTATATAAAGACCACTAACGCTGCTTGTTTATTAGTGCCTTACTCCAGAAAAGCTGCAATACAAAACAAGTTATCTGGAGACTGGTACCTACAATGATTAATTGTTGTCGAGCACTTTCCGAATTAACATTGCAAGATCCTTCTTGGAAAGTGGTTTCAATGCAAATTCTTTTATCCCCATAAACTTAGCTTTTTCCTCTGAGATAATAGTAGAGTAGCCAGTGCAAAGGACAATAGGAATATCAGGTCTGATTTGTATCATTCTCCTGGCGATATCTTCACCGGTCATACCCGGCATAGTCTGGTCTGTGATAACAACATCAAACTGGTCAGGCATATTCTGAAAGGTTTCTAATGCCATAAGGCTGTTTGTTCTTACAGTGACGTGGTAGCCAAGTCTTTCGAGCATATGTTTGCCCATCTCGGCAAGTATTTCCTCATCGTCTATGAAAAGTATCCGCTCTCTGCCAACTGGAACCTTTTCAACATCTTCGAATTCAGATGTTGGCTTCTTCTGAATAACTGGCAGAAACACATGGAAAGCTGTCCCTTCGCCAAGTTCACTGTAAAAAGAAATAAATCCACCGTAGCTTTTTACTATACCATGGACAATTGAAAGTCCCATACCTGTACCCTTACCTGTCTCTTTAGTTGTGAAATATGGGTCGAAAATTTTCTCTTTGATGTCTGGCGCTATCCCCGGGCCTGAGTCACAAATCGATATTTGAATAAAAGTACCAGCTTCAACATTTGGCTCATCTGCAAGGTCTTCACTACTGAGATGTGTTTCTTTTAATGTAATATCAAGTTTGCCACCTGTTTTCTCCATAGCATGGAAAGCATTGGTACAAAGATTCATCAGTATTTGGTTAATTTGAGTTGGGTCGGCAGATATAAGACCTGTTGCAGGATCCATATCCTGATTGATCTCAATGGTTGTGGGTAATGTCGGGCGCAACATGTTAATCGCTTCTTTTACAACACTCGCAGGTTGAAAGGCTATACATTCAGCATCGGACTGGCGGCTGAAAGCAAGTATTTGCTGTACAAGACCTTTTGCTCTTTCACCTGCAATTAACACCTTCTCCAAATCCCCGGCAATGGTTGACCCAGGTTTACTGTCATCTTTCGCCATTTCAGTATAACCAAGAATTGCTCCTAGAATGTTGTTGAAATCATGAGCAATACCTCCGGCAAGTGTGCCAATTGCTTCCATTTTTTGTGCTTGTTGGAGCCGGGAATCAAGCTTTGCAGTTTCATGTTCAGCACGTTTTCGTTTGGTGATGTCAATGATCACTCCTTCAAAACTAACTTGTTGGCCGTCATCACCAAATACTCCTTGGCCTTTCTCAAACACCCAACACACTTCACCGCTGGCATGGAGGATACGATATTCAAGAGCGTATGGCTTTTTCTGTTCCACACTTTCCGTAACTATGTCCACAACCATTTGAAGATCATCAGGATGCATGATCGAAGCAAAGGAACGGGTGAGGTTACCTATGAAATCCTCGGCAGGGTAACCGCTGATTTTCTTAATTTCATCGCTGATGAAATTCATAGTCCATTGTTCATCTGGGTCGCAACTGTAGCTCACACCTGGAATGTTAGTCACGAGTCTTCGAAGCTGTTTCTCACTTTCGTGGAGAGCTATCTGAGTCTGTTCCTGTTCAAGTTTAGAACGATTAAGATTGCCAATCATTGAATTAAGTGACTCCTCAAGAACCTTGAGTTCATTGCGGCCAGAGGTTTCAACCTTCACCTTAAAAGAATCCAGATTTTCCATACTCACTTTTTCTGCATCGGTTGAGAGGGCGGCAAGAGGTCTTCGTAATAAGTAGTTGGAAAACAGTAGGAATATCACCCACAGGGCAACTGTTTTTAAAACAGCGTTAATCACAAGAAGTATGAATCCCAATTTCACTCTTCGAATAATCACGGAAGTGTTGGAGTAGAATGTGACTTTTCCCAATTGCGTTGTTTCTGCTCCATAACTGTATTCGACTGGAAATTGATGCATAAAAACTTCAAAATTGTACTCAGCAACATCATGAATCGCAGACTCATCCTGATTAAGGCCAAACAGATTGACATGCCGGCCGACGTTGCCAATAACGCCGCCCTGACGAATTATCCCGCTAATAGCCACGTCTAAGCCATTCACATTCTGGATTTTGACACCAACAATAACAGGTATCTCCAACATGCCATCAATTGTTGAGAGAATCGCTTCCTCACTCAACTGCCACAAATCAATTGCCAGACCCCGTTCAAATGTTTGCTGTATATCTTTCAAATCATGCTTGATATTTTCTTTTTGGTAACTGTATTCCATAAACATGTGGCCCACCGTCACACCGATGGCAATGACGAGATAAAAACCAAACACAACCCTGAGCAACCTGGTTGCTATTGAGTCTTTTATGTTTACACTACTTGCAGCTTTCAACGGTTTGCCCTTTTCTTCATCGCGTCTTTCCACAATAATTCAAGCCCATGACGATCCCTGAGAGAGAGGTCAGACTCTCTTATTCGTGTCTTTTGATATTCTTCAGGTTTGTCTACATGCAAGGTATTAATTTCTTCTTTTGTCAGTCTGTGCTGAATATTGGTTGTAACCGGAAAACATGACAGGTCCCGTGAAATCACCTCTACCTGGAAGTCAGGTGAGAGCGTATAGTTGATCCATTCTTCAGCGATTTTTCTCAGCAGAGGTTTATCCTTCAATGCCCAGGTTATTGAATAATTATCCACCCAATAAACCGTGCCCTCTTTAGGCTCGGCCAGCCTCCATATTTCCCCTTTCTCCTTAAGCTCTTTGAGTGCAAAACCCCATGATGTTGCCAAACTATGGCCAAAGAGATCATCAGGTTTATCAGTTCCATCCCAGAATGAATGGGCGTTCTTTGCAAGCTCAGCAAGTTTAGTCTTAAACTCATTATTGTTCAGTATATCAAATTTATGAAGAGAGTCTCTTGGGTAGCCCAAGGCCAACGCTGTCAGCATGCAATTATGCATATATTCATTCGCTGCAATGACATATTTCCCTCTGTACTCAGGAGCCCAGAGGACATTCCAGCTTTCAGGAGTATTTTCAACAAACTTTGTGTTATAGACTAGCCCATATGGCCCTTGTGCCAGCGGAGCAGCATACTTTATTCCACTGCGGTTAAGGTATTCTGCTTCTTGGAGTACAGGTGAGATGTTTTTGAAATTGGGAATATTATCCATATCAAGAGCCAAAATTAGCCCTTTATCAATCAGGACCCAGCGTTGATCATTGAACATATGATATGTTGGAGAAATAACATCGACCTTCTTATCTCTTACAGGATCGTAAAAGCTGTCAGAATTTGAGACAAAAGAGACCTCAATTCGTATTTTCTTCTTGTATTTTTTTTCAACAAATTTTTGGAAAATGTTAATGCTCTTTTCAGGGGCATACCCTTCCCAAACCAACATTCGCAGAACGTCTTCACCTGCGCTAACCGTCAAAGGTAACGTGATCCAGACCACAGACAGGATCACCGCCAACCATTTTAAGAAGCATTGTGTGACTGTTACACTCATGGCCAAGTACTCCCGGTTTTTTTTGAGTTCTTGAAGCAAAGAACATGGTTAAAAACGAAGAATATACTGGAAAATGTTTGGTATCATTAAATAATGATTTAGTGCCTTACTCAATAAAAACAGCAATAAAAAACAGGTAGCGCAGAATCCGAGGAAACTCTGTGGAACTTATCCTGTCTTTCTTACCGTTTACGGGATTAAATTTTATTCAAGCAGTCAAAGTGGAAGTATAGAAAAAAGACAACTTTCCTGGACCGACATTCGAAATCAGTTATAAACTTATATTATCATAGGGTTGAGAATGAATCCAGTGGCAGGTAACTGTTTTTCCCTGTTCATTTTCCACTTTAAATTTGAGGAAACCAATCTGGTTACTACCGCCTACTACCTTGTGGATTGGCAATTTCACCAATAACAAAATGGGTATAATCACCAATACACATGTTTGTGATCAAGTATTATCGTTATCTTTATGAGGATAGCAGTCACCGTATTCATCATTTCTTTACCATCTTTTACATTGGGAGGCAAAAATGCGAGAATTTAAATCGATTATTCCAGAAGGATTACCGGATGAATTTGAGGCATCTTTTTATGATGAAGAACCTATTGTAACCATCGAGGAGTCGAGGCGGCGTATCACTGCTTCGTATACATTCCCTGGGTTTTTCATGGTTGAGGACAATCAAAACATAGGTGGAAAAGAGCTTGAATTTAAACAGATCAATATTGAGGGGACAGGTTTTATCGCTGAAAACGGAAAACCACAGTTGCCTTCATTCGGTCGATATATCCAAATACCATCTGGATGTGATTATAAAGTTTCTGTCTATGAAAAGGAAACTGTTGAATTCGACAAGGTATTGGTCAAACCTGCTCAGGCTGAACAAACAGATAACCCTGATGAGCAGCATATTTTAGCTTATGATCAGAAGACATATGCTTCAGAAAATTTATTTCCGGAGGAATATGTTCGTGTTTTAGGACCTTATCAAATAGATGGCTACATCGCGCTGCTACTACATGTCTGCCCATTTCAATACAACCCGGCGCAAAAAAAACTGATCTGCTATGGAAATATCGACGTAACTATTGACCTCATTGAGAAAACATCCGAAGTCGATGATAATCAATTTTTTGACTCTGAAAGCAATCTTGAGGGATTCGGAAATCTCTTTCTAAACCCCCGGCGTAATATTGAACGAAGACTTGATGTGGAATCAAATCTTCGCCCCATCCCACCCAAGTTTGAGCGGGTAGGCCCTGAATTGCTCATTATTTACCATCATAGCTTCAAGAAGGCTGCTGAAAAATTAAACCTCTGGAAAACGAAAAATGGGCTGCGAAGCAAGGCCATTTCAATTGATAACGTTCCAAATTATAGCGCCGCAACTGACGATGAATCTCGAGTAGCATCTCTTAAGACATATATACGAAAATCTAAAAAGTTCAGGGTCATGAACAGGCGATTTCAAATCCCAAGACTACGCTATGTCTTACTCTTTGGAGATGTTGACATGATCGCCTCAGAGACAATCAGTGAAGATCAGGCAAGTGGCGGCGCATGGGGACCGGTGAACATTTCCGACTATTACTACAGCACGAGTAAAGATCCTGAAAATAATGCAGAAATGGTATTTCCCTGGTTGGCTTTAGGAAGAGTACCGGTCAGGACCAGTGCAGAGGGTATGGATGTTGTTAATCAGATAGTAAAATATGAAAAATATCCACCCCGTGACCCTGATTATTACAAAAGGGCCACATTTGCCGCATTGTTTCAGGATAGACGCGGTACTGGCCGCTCTACAAGGGCCTATATGCGTACACTGGAAAAAATTCGGCAGAGAATGCTGTCTCTTGATTTTGACATAACACGCGTCTATGTAACTGATTGCCCGGATTCTGAGATACAATATTACTCAGATGGTTCGGCAGTACCTCAAGATGTGAAAGATGCCATCATTGATGAGGAAACAGCCACCGAAACATTAATTTCTGAAACCTCTGAAGGCCAGCTGCTTATCGCACATCGTGATCATGGCATGCAGGACGGTTGGCACCTCCCTGCCTTTAGACGTCATCATTTAAGCCAACTCACCGGCGATACTCCTTCAATTTTCTATAGCCTTAACTGTCAAACTGGCTGGTTTGATCGTGGTGCAAACGTCGAGTCTTTTGCCGAGACTATGTTAAGAATCCCAGGAGGGGCTCCGTCTCTTATTGCTGCCACTAGAAATTCGAGTACGAGCCATAATGATGAAATGATGCAAGCCTTATTTGATGCTTCGTGGGGTGGAGTATTGCCAACGTTTCCAGCTTCTACAACAGCTAGCTACACGGTAAAAAACAATCGGTTGGGCGACATCTTGAATTATGGCAAATCGTATCTGCCAATTGCATCCAGCAATAGTGTTTTCAATAAAGACCATTTTGAAATCTACCACGTCATAGGTGACCCCAGCCTGGAAGTGTGGAAGGCGGAACCAAGAAATATCAAAATGAGGGCCCGCTTTATTCCCAGCCTCAGGAGAGGTGGCTTGCTTTCTATTATTCTGAGTCACTGTCCTAAGGGAAGTGTTGTGACAATCTGGCTTAAAAATAAACTGATGAAGCGAATTGAGCCGTCTTCAACGACGATGACCCTCTCGGCTAAAGATTTTAGAGACCCCGTTCGTCCAGGTTCTCCATTGCGTCTAAATCCTGTTTATATATGCTTTGGAGCTCCCGGATATAGATTTCGACAAGTGAGAGTCAGAATCTTTTAAATGGAGAGGCACCTCACCTAACCACCACGGAATTCTTAGTAATTGGAACTTAAATCGGATCGGGAACAAACCTGTAAAATCATTACAGGTCAATCAGAGCGAATGCTCTCATATCTGGGGAGGAACCAATGGCAACTACAGAAAAAACCAAAAAAGCAGCAAAACCTAAAAGACCGAAAATATTATATGCAAATGCTTCACCATTATCAATTGGTGGAGCATCAATGTTTGAAGCTGAAGACTCAATCAACGCCGAAAATGTTGTCAATTTTTTCTCAGAAGAACAGATCATCAACGACGCGGTAAACAAACTGCAACTGGCAGGCTTTGATATTTTGCAGGTATCCCAGGCGACAATCAATATTGCAGGAAGCATTGAACTTTTCGAAAAATCATTTGCGACAAAGATTGTCTCAGAGGAACGGGAGGTCATTAAACCAGGAGCGCAAGATGACACCGCAACATTCTGGGAATGCCCCAGTACCGATATACCAGGGCTCATAACGGCAAAAGGGACTCCTTTTGACAACGTACTGGAAGGGGTTGCAGTCGAAGAACCGAGGTATTTAATGAGTCCCAGCATGTACCCACCGACAAAAGAATACTGGCACCTGCGGATTCCAGGAGATGTGTCGCTGGGCTGCAACGCAGACAAAGCTCACCGTGCCGCCATAACAGGCAAAGGAGTGAAGGTTGCAATGGTCGATAGTGGTTGGTATCGGCACCCCTATTTTACAGGAAGAGGATACAGAGTATCTCCGGTGGTACTTGGGCCTGGAGCATCGAATCCGAACAATGATGAATCAGGCCATGGCACAGGAGAGTCTGCAAACATCTTTGCCGTTGCCCCGGATGCACAATTGTTACCAGTTAAGATGAGTTTTGTTAACTCAGCGGGAGCATTTAATACTGCAGTCGGTCTCAATCCTGATATTATTACATGTAGTTGGGGGAGTAGCATTAGAATTGGCCCCCTCAGTGCGGCCAACCAGACATTGGCCGCCGCTATTGCAACGGCTGTAGGTTCAGGGATTGTAGTTATTTTTGCAGCTGGAAATGGTCACTTTGGTTTTCCCGGACAACACCTGGATGTAATTTCAGCTGGAGGTGTTTTCATGGATAGTGATGGTTCATTGAGAGCATCGAATTACTCCTCTGGCTTTATGAGTGAAATTTACCCCAACAGAAGAGTCCCCGATCTCTCTGGACTCGTCGGAATGTCCCCTGGAGCATCCTACATTATGCTCCCTCTTGAGCCTGGCGATAAAATTGATCGTGATAACGCAGGGGGGACACACCCGCCAGGAGATGAAACAGCCCCAGATGATGGCTGGGCCGCATTTAGTGGCACTTCCGCAGCCGCACCTCAACTTGCCGGGGCTGCTGCTCTAGTCAAGCAGGCATGTGGCAGACTGTCGCCCCATCAGGTCCGAGATGTATTAATGAAAACAGCAAAAGACGTTACAGCAGGGAATTGCCGCTCAAGTACAGGTGGTCATGCCGCCACAAGAGGCCCTGATTTAGCTACTGGAAATGGACTTGTCGACGCACACAAAGCCACACTTGTCGCTAAAGTACGTTGTCTCCATGTTATACGACCTCCCGCCCCCCCTGTGCGCCCCCCTGTCAGACCAGTTACTCCAATACGTCCCCCGGTGAGACCTGTTCGTCCCCCAGTCAGACCCGAACCTATAAAAAGACCTGAACCGATTCGTCGCCCCATTGAACCAATCAGGCCAAGGGGGCTTTCTCCTGAAGAAGAGGCTGCCCTTCAGACTGAACTGTATTATGAAGAGGCAACACTCAGTTCAGAGGACATAGAAGCATTGGAAGACATGATTCTCAGCTCAGGTATTGATCCAGAAGACCTCGACAAATAAACAGTAGACTCTTGTTTTCCCTTTGTATTTTTTTAAAACCATATCGCCTTAATCATTTATCAATAAGGCGGTATGGTCATTGTAGTCAGTGTTACAAAGCTTAGGAGGTCACTACAATGGCTGATGGTAAAGTGCTGTTATTGAGCATGCCATATGGAGCCCTGGAACGTCCATCCATGGGTTTAAGTCTTCTAAAACCATGTGTCACTCACCTCAACGTCGAGTGCGATATTCATTATTTCACCTTTGCCTTCGCCGAGTTCATTGGTTATGACGAATATCAGTGGATAGCCTCTGATTTACCATACACAGCGTTTGCAGGAGACTGGACTTTTGCATCGAACCTGTACGGGGACATGGAGGAATACGATGCTG
>JAAELB010000948.1 GCA_024227155.1 Desulfobulbaceae bacterium | reverse complement strand
TGAGCCTGATTGGTTTGAAGTTGATCATAAAACGATAAATGAGCAGATCGATCTTATGCAGGAAGAGATGGATGAGGCCTTTGAGAAAGAGTTACAGAAAAATAAGATACAAGCTTATCTTACTGGCGGTGCCTCCATTTCACTTGCTGCCGGAGCTATGAGCTATCTGATGAGAGCTGGCTCCCTCATGTCGAGCTTTCTCGCAACTGTACCGATATGGAAAGGTTTTGATCCCGTTGGGGTACTTCTGGCTCCACGGAAAAAGGATAAGAAAAATAAACAAACTGAACCAAAACCAGATCCTACCCCCAATCTCTCACCTGAGAAGAAGATGGAAACTATGTTCAATGAAGATGGAGGTGAAAAATAAATTACCCTTTACGTTAGAACAAAAGAGTATTTAGTGCCTTCTTCCGGAAATTCTGTCACAAAAAACAAGAAAATCTGTTGGAGAAATTTGCTTATGGCAAATTACTTCCAAGGCACTTATCCCGTCTTTCTTCCCATTCTCCGGGGTTATTAGAATAGTGCGCCGTCTCAAGTAGTTTATCACAAATTCGTGTTTCAAATCAGTAATTGGAATTTCAATTAGTGCATTGTAATTCGAATCACTCTGTTATCGAGTTTTTGTAACTTACTGTATCTTCTACCTTTTCCCAAAGACACCCCCCGCTGCTCCCTGGCCCATTTTTTGCATAGACTGTACTAAGCTTATTGTTTCATAAGAAAGTTTGGCAGTTAAACAAAACGTTTTCCTACTGCCACAGTAAAATTGAATAAGATA
>JAAELB010000947.1 GCA_024227155.1 Desulfobulbaceae bacterium | reverse complement strand
GCATTGAATACATTTAGCTTCTTTACCAGGGTTTGTTTTTGGATAATCATCATCCATTTCAATTATGTTGTAAGGGCAGTCTTTGGCACAACTGCCGCATTGAATGCAGGATTCTGTGTCAATTTTGAAGTGAAGGCTCATTGTTGATTCCTTAATATAGCAATAACAGTATGATTGGATTGGTTAGTATCATATATCATACCTTATTGAAGCAAAAGTGAAATAGTATCGCTAATTGGGGAAACTTGATATTATAACTTTTTAGCCGGTGTACCAAACAGCTATATTGGGACATAACATATGAGCTGCCGGGAAATGGTCTGTATTACTCAATCCATACCTTCACTTTATCATTTTTCCCTTTGTTATCTATTAGGGTAATGTCTAGTTTTCCAGGTTGTTCAGGTGTATGGAAAACAGTAACTCCTTCACTTGCCCGTCCGATGATTTTCCCGTTTATGAGCCAGTGAAACGGTGGAATTCCTCCTGAAGTTTTAAGAGGTATTTTCAGGTTGTTCTCAAATTGAATTACACTGTTATCAACTGGGTATGAGATAGTCAATTCAGGTATACGATTTGCTATATTGTCACCATCAGTAAACCATTGAAGATGAGATGGTAGTGCAGAGTGTGAAACAGGAAGAATGTTTTTTGGTGGTTTTTTTCCCTTTGTATCTTTTTGAGGTGTAGTCAGATTTTCAAAAATTTGTAACAGTATGGGAACTGCTGTATTTAATCCTGTGGTTTTCTTGCCGTATCTCCCATCTATCTGTCCAGCCCATATGCCAACTGTATATTTCGAATTATAGCCAATAGCCCAGGCGTCGCGATATCCATAGGATGTCCCGGTTTTCAATCGAATCCGGTTCAGGCTGTTAACGTTGCTACTCTGATAACCAGGTAGAGGGGCTGTTCGTAATATGTCATCAATATACCAAGCTGCTCCAGGGCTGAGCAGTTTTTGTTCTGCTGGATTTTCTTTTGTATGTTGAAATATGACTGGTGAAAATAACCCTTCATTCGCCAGTGAACTGTACATTTCTACCAGGTCGACCAGAGTACACCCAACTCCGCCAAGGGCTAGGGCAAGTCCGGTATCTTCATTGTAATCAAGAGAGATGTCTAGATTAGTAAAACGGGAAAGAAGCGTTTGAGGTCCTATTTGATTTAAGACATGTACTGCCGGGATATTTAACGACGACTGCAGAGCTTCCCTAACTGAAACCCAGCCTTGGAATCCTTTGTCGAAATTCTTCGGTCCATAGTTACTAAATCGCTTAGAGCTGTCAAAAATCTTTGTCTCCGGGTGTAGTATTCCTTTTTCAAAAGCAAGGCCGTAAATAAACGGTTTTAAGGTGGAACCCGGTGAACGGACAGCATGAGTTAAATCCATCTGACTGATATGGAAACCACCTGAGCCGACATGTGCCAGCACTTCATGGCTGCTATTATCAACCACCATTAAAGCGATTGTCTGATAAGGGGGGAGTCCTTTTTGGACTGTGGCCGCAATGTTTTCCATTTTTTTCTGAAGCTGATACTCCAGAGTACAGGGGATAATCGATTCTAATAGATGTGAAGTCTGGAGGGTGCGGGTCAATTGCGGCGCATGAAATGGAACCGGGCGTTTCTGCTTAGGAACAGGCTGAGTAAGTGCTAGTTTTAACTGGCTACTATTTAGCAGTTCTTTGGCATGTAGTAATGCCAGAACAGTGTTACGGCCAGATATAGCATTCTGAGGGGACCGGTCAGGTCTTCTGGTTTCAGGTGACTGCGGTAGGCTGACCAGAAGAGCCGATTGCGACGGTGTTAGATGAGCTGGGGTGGTGTTGAAATAAAAAAAACAGGCTGCTTCAATTCCCTGAATGTTGCCTCCGTAAGGAGCAAGGCTGAGGTATAATTCCAGTATTTCAACTTTACTAAGCTCAAGTTCCAGCTGAACAGCCTGAAACATTTCAATTAATTTACTGGTAATAGTTCTGGGTCTTGGTTGGAGTAGACGTATAGTCTGCATGGTGATGGTTGACGCACCGGAGATAACTCTTCCTGTGGTTAGCAGCTGATAACAGGCACGAGCCGTAGCAAAAATATCAACGCCGGGATGACTCCAGAAACGCTGATCTTCATAGGCGATCAAATGGGCAATAAATGATGGGTCAACAGTGTCGAGTTGTGTGGGAAATCGCCAATATCCTCCGTCAGCCGTAAATAGTCGTAGTGTTTCCCCGTTACGATCTATCACCTTGGTTGACCATGAAATATCTTTTGGCACCGAAGAGGGGATCATCGGGCCCAGCAGGAAAAGGGAACAGAGAAGCAGCATGAGAAGTACACATAGGCGTACATATCTCAAGTTGCTTCCAGGTGTATTACTCATCAATACGGATACTCTTAACCTCTGTTCTTGCACGGTAGCCAGGCTGATACATGTCCTCAACTTCGGCAGGAGGAACTGTATAAGAGCCAGGTATTACACAGCGCATCACGTATCCGATGCGAAATATTCGTTTTGTTTCCTTCTCGCTGGTTTTATTAAGCTCTTTAGT
>JAAELB010000946.1 GCA_024227155.1 Desulfobulbaceae bacterium | reverse complement strand
TTGTTCAATATCGAGGCAAACAAAAAATTTTACCACAGGCATATAATTGATATCTCGGAGTCTCGTGCCTCGCTTACCGGAGGATAAAATTTTTGGTTTAACGAAGAGATTGGGCGAAAAGGCATTAAATCAACGGGCTCAGTAATCGCCCCGATTCTAAAATCCATTTGCATACTTTAACGTGAAATTTTTTTTAAAAAACAGCATTGGCCGTCTCGATTTCATCGCCTGGCTTCTAGTTTTAATGTTTTTTTGCGGCAGTGCCCTGATTTTTAACGGCAACCTGTTACTTTCCAGTGCTGGAGCTGTGGGGGTTATCGCAGAACTGTTCTTTATTGCTCTTGCTATTGAAATAATTATTGAGTGTTTGAAAAACACAAAAGGGATAGGCACATTAACCGGTTTTATAACCAATGGCCCGGAAGCTGTCTGCCTGATCGTGGGTCTTGTGGTGGGAGACATCATTTTTGCTGCCTCGACCCCCCTGGGTTCAAATTTCATGAATCCAGTACTGCTCCTCGCAGCCGCTATTATCAGCGGGCAGTTCTTAAGAACACTCGCAACAAAAGCAACATATTCCTCTGTTACGGTTCTGCTCACAGCATTGGCTGCAGGGAGTTTTTTCATTCTCAATATCTCACACTACCTTTTCTGGCTGATGGCAAGTGTCACGGTGACAACCATTCTGTTTTTTCTTCGACCAGAAGAGTCCAATACAAGTGAGCCAGAAGAATACTCATTTAAACCATCCCATTGGTTGTTACCCGCAATTGCTGTTCTCATGATAGCGGGTTACTACCTTGATCCTGTGGTGTCTTTTGCTGCGACACACTCCCTTGCACCAAAAGGTGTCATTGGTTTTGTTGTGCTTTCTACACTTACCAGCTGGCCAGAATTCAAATCCTGCCTGGCGCTTCTCAAAAGAAAAAAAAGTCTCGCTGCAATTTTAAACATTACCGTATCCAATATCACAAACATCTGGCTTGCCGCCGTTGGAGTGGCCACCTACCTCCTGTCGCACAGCTTATGATGTAGCCAGGAGGCTGGAAGTAATCCGAATAAGTACCTCCACCTAATTTTTCTTGAATTGTTTATACAATTGCAATAAATACAGTAGTTACACTCTTCCTGGAAAACCATTTCAGCAACCAGAGCGGCGACAATGGCAGGCATAAAAAGAAAACATTATTTCATAAATAGAAAACTGCAGGGCCGTCTGATTGCGGGTTATTTTCTCTTTGTCATATGTGGCTGCCTGTTTTTCATTCTTTTGCTTGGCCTTTTTTCCAGCGATTCATGTGAAATTGGTGGGACAGCCATTGTTCACAATCCCGTTGACCAGATCAGGCTCATCATTTCATCCCACCTGGGACTTCTTGCCGCCGGTGCACTTACACTACTTGTGTGTGCAATATCTGTAACTCACCGTATTGCAGGACCACTTTTCAGATTTGAAAAGACCCTCTCAAACATGGAGGCGGGTCATCTCCATGACATTATTTCCTTACGCTCAAAAGATGAAGGCCAGGAGTTAGCCCAAAAAATCAATTCCTTCAACAGAACTCTTTCACAAAATCTGACCCATGTTCAGAACCACTCAATAGCAATGACAGATCTCATTGCTCAAGTAAAAATGACATCCCAAAACATGCCACAAGAAAAGAGAGATGAGTTCAACAGTCTGCTCTGGAGCCTGGAAGAAAAAAACAAAAAAATCGGTGCCATTTGCGCCTACTACAGGGTAAGCAAATAGCACCCACCTGACTTACTTTATATGTAACCGTTCACCAGCACTCCATTTTCGTCCGATCAGGCCTCCTGGCATAGCCAACTATAGCCAGGAGACCAGCTTGAACGAACCTGGAGCACTGGACGAACGGTTACGGACTCTGGTTATGCAGTCTTTTGAAGGGGGCGGTGAACGGTTACCTTTATATCAACCAATACTTAGAGACTTTTTATACCTGTTCAAACTGCTTAACACGGCCTTAATTGATGCGATGATAATATCCGTGTCTACCCCGGTCCCCCAACAAGCTTTACCATCTGGATTTCTAATCTCGATATAAGCTGCAGCCCGTGCACTTGATCCGCCATTAAGTGCATGCTCGTGATATTTCTGTAGTTTGAAGTCCCCGGTAACACCGTTTTTAAGTGCAGTACAAAAGGCATCAAGTGGCCCATTTCCTGAAGCAGCAATGGTGACGTCCCTACCATCTACAACAATTGTAGCTTCTACATCAGCAGCGGACTCAGGAACTTCAGCATTCACATGTCTTTTCACTACATGGAAATCTTTCAACTCATAGGGACTGTTCAAGCTAAGGTATTCAGTCTCAAAGGTTGCATGGATGTCCTTATGGCTCAGTTCCCGACCCTCGGTATCGGTGACCTTTTGCACTACTGTACCAAATTCCGGATGCATGGACTTCGGCATCTTGAAGCCAAAATATTTTTCCATAACATAGGCAACCCCACCTTTTCCTGACTGGCTATTGATACGGATAATAGACTCATAGGTACGACCAACGTCTGATGGATCTATTGGCAGATACGGAACCTCCCACAGACCAGATCCATTCGCTTCATATGCGTGCATACCTTTATTGATTGCATCCTGGTGTGAACCGGAGAACGCCGTATAGACAAGCTCTCCTGCATAGGGATGCCTTGGGTGAACAGGAAGGCGGCACACACGTTCATAAACATCGACGAGCTGGTTAATATTTGATACATCTATCTCCGGATCTACACCCTGGGTCAACAGATTCAAGGCTAAAGTTACGAGGTCAACATTGCCGGTTCTTTCTCCGTTGCCAAATAGCGTTCCCTCGACCCTTTCCCCCCCGGCCATCATTGCCATTTCAGTGGCAGCCACCGCACAACCACGATCATTATGGGCATGCAAACTGATAATAGCCGACTCACGATTGGTCATATTTTTACAAAACCACTCTATCTGATCGGCGTAAATATTTGGAGAAGAGAGCTCAACCGTTGCCGGAAGATTGATTATGACCCTGTTTTCCGGGGTGGGTTCAAGAACCTGCATTACCCGTTCACATATATCCAAGGCAAAGTCGTGTTCAGTGCCGGTGAAACTCTCTGGGGAGTATTCGTAACGAAATTTTGTTTCAGGATATTTTTTTTCCTCCTCCTTTAACAATTTTGCTCCATGAACAGCCAGATCTATGATCTCCTTTTTGCTCATCTGAAATACTGTTCTTCGTTGAAGTGTCGAAGTGGAGTTATAAAGATGAACCACAGCCTCTTTTGCACCCTGGACAGATTCAAAAGTTTTGCGAATCAATTTTTCTCTAGCCTGTGTAAGCACCTGAATAAGAACTCCATCCGGGATCAAATTGTCATCGATAAGTTTTCTGGTAAAGTCAAACTCCACCTGGGAGGCAGAGGGGAATCCAACTTCAATCTCCTTAAACCCCATAGCAACAAGGAGATGGAACATTTCCAATTTTTTTTCTAGACTCATCGGCTGGATCAAAGCCTGATTTCCATCCCGGAGATCGACGCTACACCAGGTAGGTGCTTTTTCAATTCTCTTTTCTGGCCAGGTTCTGTCTGGCAAATCCAAAGAGGGATATGGACGATATTTGCTAATCAACTCCTGTTTCATTCTATCTCCTTGTTTCACTGTTCCATTCGATCAAAAAAAAAGGCCACGGTTTTTAAACCGTGGCCTTTGGGGGTGCATTGCGTTTTTTACTGCAAACTACAACTCCTCCGCATTAACCACGGGTCCGGTCAATGAGTCAACTAGTAGCAGGAGTAGAAGCGAGTTTGCGTTTGTCATATTTATTACTATATTATGAACTATTGGTAAGTTGTTGTACTTTTACATCTCCACCCATACTTGTCAAGACTCTTTTCCAATTAAAAAAGACACCGCTTCTGATACGTCTCACAGCAAACGATCACCACCTTTCGACGAAGTGCATTTTCATTATCATGTAGTTGGCAGATATAACAGGAAGAACCCGATCATACTAATCTGTTGAATCTCTAAAAGACAAGGGAGGGGAATTATGAGTAAGCGACAATTTTTACTTTTATCGAATGTGGCGATGGCGTTGCTACTTTGCTTTTCAGCATTTGCTGGCTTAAATGACGACCTGGTCGCACATTATCCATTTGACGGAAATGCTAACGAAGCTACCGGTAGTGGCTATAACGGTGCAGTGGACGGTGCTACCCTTACGACAGATCGTTTAAACCTGCGAAATCGAGCTTACTATTTTGATGGAGTTAATGACAAGATCAATGTCAAACAGGATCAATTTATTAGCAACAACACCCTGTCGGTTTCCATGTGGGTAAAACCTTCAAGCGCAAACGCGAATGGTGTGCATTATTTCGCAATTTGCAGTGATTTTGGTGTTTGGCAAAACGGACCGTCTATGGGACTCGCTATTTCACTACCGACAACAAATAGCGCAAGCGGAACTGTTACATTAAACGAGTGGAATCATTTCCTCGGTACCTACGATGGGACGAATATCAAGGTGTATATTAATGGAGACCTGGTGGGAACAACATATCATCCCGGGACTATCGATGATCCCGATTATTTCTTAACATTCGGTTTTTTCAATAACACCTACTGGCAAGGAGTTTTGGACGATGTCAGGATCTATGACAGGGTCATCAATCCAGCTGAATTAGCAGCACTGTCAAACTCAATTTTCAATATCCAATTTAACCCTACATCTCCAGAATCATTAGCTTTAAATGAACATGTGGATATCACCTTCGACTATTATACTGCTAAGAGCGGTGGTGTAATGATCTTCCCTCGACCTTTTAGCGATGGCGCACTAAGCCCAGACTATGGAGCCTCCGGCTCCGTGACTTATCCCCAAGGAATAGGGAGTGGTTCTGATTATTTCACCATTACTGCAGGAATGGTACATGTCGATGAAGTCCGGTTCAGAATGACAACGGCGGATCAGAGTGAGGTGCTTCTCGAATTCTTTGTGCCGGTGGACTACTACTTTCCTGTAATCGAGCCACCTCCTGTTGCAGATATTGTCATCAAATCGGAATGGACAGATACCCCTCCAGCTATTGACGGAGTTATTTCTCCTGGTGAATGGAGTTCTGCTGCTGTTATGCCTCTCTATGATACCATTGGCTGGCAGCGTGGGGATATGTATTTGTATAACGACAACGAGGCGTTTTATATACTCCTTGAAGTTACATCGGATACGGTTAACGGTGGAAATTACAATGATGACCATGCAGGGATTGCATTTGACATTAACCTTGATACTATAAAATCACCCTATGTAGACCTCAGGTATGCGACAGCTACGGGAACAGAAAACCTGGGCATCCAGATGGCTGTAACTGAAAACAGCTGGACCGGGCTTGGGCCGACAACCTCTCTGCATATGGAAGGTTTCGGTACAAATCCATCCACAGTTGATCCTGCCCATAAATTTTATGAGTATAAACTGAATTTTGATGAAATCGGTATCAACTATGATGATGTTCTTGCAAATCCCGGGGATTTGTTTCATGCCCGTATAAATGTCCAGGCCATTTCTGATAATCCGAGTCTGGAAATTCGATACCCATCAACTGAAAACGGCCCATGGCATAATCCGATGATCAGGGTATCAATCGACATTGGTACACTTGACGTGGGTTCAACGGAGCCTGTTATCGCAGGAATTGGTCTGGTCCCAAGAACATTTATCGATCAAAGCAATGGCCTTGCTACAACCGGGGCCGGGCATCAGATAAATGTAGTTGATGCGCCGTTTGGCAAGCACCTACGCGTTATCGGAAATATTGACAAACTGCGAGGCAGTGGTGTTAATTATTATGCCATTGGATACTGCAATATGGCAATTGAATCTTGCGACACACTCAACGAGCCAGGCTTCAACTGGAGTGAATGGGATTTTGTAAAAGACACGAGGAGCAATTACTATTGGAGCAGTACCGAGCATAAATATAATCTTGACAATGATGGCACAGATTTCTTTTTTATTACTGGTACTTCAGAGGTAAGAGGTTACCCCATGGCGTCAGGCTCACTGAGCTGGTACTTCCCTAATCTGCTCTTTGACTGGCGTACAACGGGAACGGTTAAGGTTAATTCCGGCCTGTATAAGCTTCATCTCTTTGGCTTTTCATCAAAGAGCCTGGCTGGTCTCTTAACGGGATTACCTGACGATGAGAGTTCAATGGTCGTCCGCATTGACAATACCTATCCAGTCATGACAATTAACTCTATCAGTTATAATGGTGAGGAAGTTAGTGGCTGTGGCGTTATTCAGCTTGCTGATAACACAGATAGTCTGGTTGTAAATGTCAGCGCTTATGACCCGGATGGCTATCTCAATAATTTTACCTTGCAGGCATTATATGGAGATAACCAGCGATTCACCTGTCATACGGAAGGCTATAGTGGTAGTGGCCCCGTTTGGTATGGTGCAATGCCAAATCAAAACCTGATATGCGCCGGAGATGCTGGTGACCACTGGGAAACCACCTGTGGATACACCTTTAAGCTCTCTGGTTGGGACAGGGCGTTTAACGGTTACACCAAAGTCCACTACAATTCATACCATAAAACCATAACGGTGTTGATGCCGGATTACACAACTCCCAACGACCCCATGGGACTGGAAGAGATAATTTATAGCCTGCAAGTCCTCACTGGGGCAGAATAGCAAGAGGCGACGAAGCAGAGTAAGAAATTTACACCCATGTATGAGTCTGTTGATTTAATAGCAGTTTTGTTCAATATCGAGGCAAACAAAAAAATTTACCACAGGCATATAGTTGATATCTCGGAGTCTCGTGCCTCGCTTACCGGAGGATAAAATTTTTTGTTTAACAAAGAGATTGGGCGAAAAGGCATTAAATCAACGGGCTCATAGATTAAGGTATAAAATTATCAACTTATAGTAACCAGCAGATAGCGAGAGCAGCGAGATCTTCGAGGCACTTATCCGGCCTTTCTTACCGTTTACCGGTATTAGAAAGCTTACAGCAATCTTTGCTGGTTGACATATCTGTTCTTCACCGATATATTTTCATTTCACATTAAAATCAGACGTTTTCCAACATGTTCTTCTCAAGAAATTAGAACTACTTCATTTATTACAAGGATATAGGTTGATGGGGAAAATTACCGGATCCCAAGCTATAGTAAAGTGCCTTCAAGAAGAGGGAATCTCGACCATTTTTGGTTATCCCGGCGGTGCAGTTATTGATCTTTTCGACGCCCTGATGGACTCTGACATTAAAAATGTCCTTGTCCGGCACGAACAGGGTGCAGTACATGCCGCAGACGGTCTTGCAAGAGTGACCGGGGAAGTAGGTGTTGCCCTCCTCACTTCAGGACCAGGTGCAACCAACGGGGTAACCGGGATCGCAACGGCGTATATGGATTCAATTCCAATGGTTATCCTCACAGGCCAGGTGCCACGAGCCCTTATTGGTAATGATGCATTTCAGGAGGTTGACATTGTAGGAATCAGTAGACCCTGCACCAAACATAACTATCTTGTAAGCAGGCTTGAAGATCTCGTTCCCACCCTGCGTGAGGCCTTTCACATCGCACGTACCGGAAGACCGGGGCCTGTTCTTGTGGATTTGCCAAAAGATCTGGTGGCCAGCACCCTAAGCTACCCTGAAAAGAAAAATCTCAAGATGCAGAGCTACCAGCCTACCTATAAGCCACATCCAATGCAGGTGGAAAAAGCCTGTACAAAAATCATGAAGGCAAAAAAACCTGTGCTTTATGTCGGTGGCGGTGTCATACTCTCTAATGCGGCAGAGGAAGTAACAGAGCTTGCCAAGAAGCTAAATATACCAGTGACCATGACTCTCATGGGACTCGGCGCATTCCCAGGCACCCATGATCTGTCAATGGGAATGCTTGGTATGCACGGTACCTTCACAGCAAATATGGCTGTAGCGGAATGTGATCTTCTTATTGCTGTTGGAGCACGATTTGATGATAGAGTAACAGGCAAACTTGAAGATTTTGCAACAAAAGCTGAAGTCATTCATATAGATATTGACCCAACTTCAATCAGTAAAAATGTGACAGTCGACGTGCCTATAGTCGCAGATTGTAAAAATGCACTGGCCGCCATCAATGAATGGTTCAACACCAAGTCCGGACTCAATCTCGAAGATGAGGCAACGAGACACCAACCCTGGATTGAACTTATCCGTGAATGGACAACAAAACACCCCCTCGCTTATCATGAAAATGGCGATATAATTAAGCCTCAATACGTGATTGAGATGTTCCACAAGCATACTCAAGGTGAGGCTATTATCACAACCGAGGTTGGACAAAATCAAATGTGGGCCGCTCAATTCTATGAATTTGACCATCCTCGTCATTTTGTCACATCTGGTGGACTCGGAACCATGGGCTTTGGCCTCCCCGCCTCCATTGGAGCACAGATGGCCTATCCGGAGAAGACGGTAATTGACATTGCAGGGGATGGTTCTATCCAGATGAATATCCAGGAACTTGCCACAGCGAAACAATACAATTGCCCGGTAAAGATAGCCATTCTTAACAATGGCTACCTTGGCATGGTTCGACAGTGGCAGGAACTATTTTATGACAAGAGGTATGCCTCGACCACTATGGATGTAACACCTGATTTCGTAGATCTTGCAAAAGCCTTTGGCGCACTGGGCCTTAGGGCAACAACTAAAAGTGAGGTTGAACCTGTCATTAAAGAGGCTCTGGCAACTGATAATGTTGTTGTAATGGACTTCAAAATCGAAAAGGAAGAATGCGTCTACCCTATGGTCCCGGCCGGTAAAGCAAACACCGAAATGTTGCTTGTGTAACCTTGCAATCAAAATCTGAAACAACTTTTAGTACCTTATAAATTATTTTTTGCGTTTTGGTGGCAGAGATAAGCGTAGACTTCGAAATAATTGGGTGAAGGTACTTATCCAAGCATTTTAAAATTCCGATTTATTCGGATTAGGATAGTCTAGAATGAAACATACATTTTCTGTACTACTGCAAAACAAGCCAGGTGTCCTGTCACGGGTTACAGGGCTTTTCAGTGGTCGCGGTTTTAATATTGAAAGCCTTTGTGTTGCAGAAACACTCGATCCTGGAGTCTCCTGTCTCACCGTGGTCTCTAGGGGAGAGGATAATGTTATCGAACAGATAACTAAACAGCTCAACAAACTCATTGATGTGATAAAGGTAACTGATATCACTGACAAAGAATATGTCGAGCGGGAGATGATTTTGATACGCATGAAGGCGGAATCCCACACCAGGGCTGAAGTTCTCCGGGTAATCGATATTTTCAGGGGAAAAGTTGTTGATGTAAGTGCTAAAAGTTATGCCGTTGAAGTGACAGGTTCTGCTTCTAAGATACAGGCGGTCATCGATATTTTACGGCCCATTGGTATCAAAGAAATAATTCGAACCGGTACCATTGCCATGCCCCGGGCTCAAAAAACAAAATAATATTTATCCAGATATATAACAATGCTTACCCCACAAGTACCCGTTGCAAAAGAGGGCCTTCCGTTTATCGGATTCAGTGCTTTCTGCACCTTGATTTTCGCTCTCATCGGATGTAGTTATCTAGCAATCTTCATGCTCATAGTCACCACTTTTGTTCTGGCATTTTTTCGTGACCCTGAGCGCTTTGTACCAAGGGACGATGACGCTCTTGTATCTCCTGCCGACGGCAAGATTATCATTGCAGAAGAGGTAGAGGACAACCAATTTACCGGCCAGAAGGCACACAAAATATCAATTTTCATGAATGTTTTTAATGTTCATGTCAACAGAGCTCCTTTTGACGGGAAAATAAAAAAAATCATCTATCAACCAGGCAAATTCTATTCAGCTGACAGTAAACAGGGCGGCTTGGAAAACGAATATTGTGCCACCGTATTGACCACCGCTTCTGGCCAGACATTAGCCTTTGTCCAGATAGCAGGACTCATTGCGAGAAGAATCATCTGCTGGTTTGAACCTGGAGATAGCGCTATTAAGGGTAGACGTTTTGGCCTGATTCGCTTTGGCTCAAGGGTGGATCTCTACCTGCCCATTGAAACAAAGATCATGGTCAAGGTTGGCGATAAGGTACGTGCCGGCGAATCTGTTATTGGCAACCTTTAACTACCATTTCCAGTGAGAATAATAAGTGGTTTTGCCAGGGGGCGCAAACTTTCAACGCCGCCCGCAAACAAGAAGTCCATACGGCCTACATCTGACCGCGCCCGTGAGGCACTGTTTAATATCATTGGCGGGCAGCTGCAGGATTCACTGGTCCTTGATCTTTTTGCCGGAACCGGTGCCCTTGGAATAGAAGCATTAAGCCGGGGTGCCGGCTTTGTCGTTTTGGTCGATGACAAGCCACTGGCTCTTCGACTTATAAAAAAAAATGTTCTTCAATGTTTGAGAAACTACACGGGTAATGCGGAAATCAGGGTCATCAAACATGATCTCCACACCAACTTGCCTGTAAATAAACTCCCCGAAGAAACCCGCGAAGGCTTTAACATTATCTTTGCCGACCCCCCATATTCAAAATGTTTTTCCTTAAATGTGCTCCATTCTGTAAACAACAGTGGCCTTTTAAAGGCTGATGGCATACTAATAATAGAAGAACGACATGATGTAAAACTACCCGATAAGCTCAGTCATCTCCAGTGTATAGACCAACGTACTTATGGAGAGACCCGCTTTTCTTTTTATCAACATCCGGGTCTGACTGAATCCACTCCTCTGTCATCTGCCCCCGATAAATGAGAATAAAAGAGGGCATAAATGCATTGACAATAATTTTGTATTAGCACTGTAGCCAGCAATATTTCTTTACAGAAGACACCCTGTTTTTTGCTTTTACTACACACTTTCTCGACCAAAAAGGTCTTTTTCTCTATTCCAGGAATATTCTTTAAGGAGTCCACCAATAAATGGATTTTGAAATCAAACACGAACCATCGATTGCAATCTATCCCGGCACCTTTGATCCTATCACAATGGGTCATGTAGACATCATAGACCGGGCTTTGAACCTTTTTGACCAGGTCATAGTTGCTGTTGCTGTCAATTCAGCTAAAGATCCGGTCTTCAATCTCCCGGAACGTATAAAGATGATTGAAGACACCTTTGAAAGACATCCGCGAATCGAGGTTAAATCCGTATCAGGGCTTCTTGTTGATTATGCCTACAAGAATAAAGCAAAAGCCATCGTGCGTGGAATTCGCGCTGTTTCCGATTTTGATTACGAGTTCCAGTTAGCCCTGATGAACAGAAAGCTTCAAAGAGAGGTTGAATCAGTTTTCCTCATGCCCGGCTTTCGCTGGATATACATAAGTTCGACTATCATTAAAGATGCAGCTCGAAATGGTGGCGATGTAAGCGACCTCGTGCCTGCCCACGTTAACGAAATGCTTTTAGCTAAATTTTCATAATCTTTTTTGATGGACTCCACATCCAAGCCACAAACATTTAACCGAAGAAGGTTGCTGAGCTATGCTGGTTTGATGGCTTTATGCTATCCGGTTCTCAGCTTTATTGGTTTCAAAATCCCAAAAAAACCTGTTTTTACAGCTATCAACAAAGCTGTATCAACTGGTGGATTTCTTATAACAAATGACTTTATCCTTTTTGATCGTAATAGCACTTGCTGGGCTCTCTCAAGAAAGTGCACCCATCTTGGATGTAAATTGAACTACCATGAGGAGTTGGATCTTCTGGAATGCCCTTGCCACCAGAGCCAGTTCCATGCAAGCACTGGCCAGGTGATTAAAGGTCCGGCAAAGAAACCCCTGTCATTTTTCCCTGTCGAAAAAAAACAAGGCGAGCCACGTTATGTGGTTACAACCTAACCCGCCCCAGGGGGGGTGAATGTCACTGAGCAATAGAAAAATCTATATAAAGACACTAACTTGGTACCAACAGTCATAACTAACTTAAAAGAGATTACCTGGGGCGCCTGGGCTCTAATAGCACTATATATCTCTCTATTATCTGGTGTTATTGTAGGACTTCAGTACGATTATCAAACGCCCTACTACTCTGCCACTTCAATAGACATCCTTGTGCCTTTTGGCAAATTTTTCAGATCTCTGCATTTTTATTCCAGCCAATTATTTCTATTCTTCAGCTGCTTCCACCTGTTAGCAGTTTATGATAAGACCGATAAGTATACCGGATCGGACTGGGCGCGACTTGCCGCCACCCTTCCTGTAATTCTTTTTCTGCTTTTCACCGGATACATATTACGGGGAGACAGTACCGGTTCGTCGGCCGGATTGATTGCAGAAAGTATCATGTATACCATCCCACTGATTGGGCCGACGCTGGATAATTTGCTTTTTTCATTAACTGATGGTGGTTTACGCAAGGTGTACCTCCACCATGTGATCACTCTTGACATAGTTCTTTTAATTCTCCTATGGAGACACCTACAGCTATACCGTATACGCATCAGGAACTATATTCCGCTAACCGGCATGATCTTGATTTTCTCTATGGTTGTAGCTGCTCCCCTGGAACCGGAACAACTTGGAGTGACATACATATCAGGTCCATGGTTCTTCCTGGGACTACAGGAAATCCTCCGTTACATGCATCCCTTCATCGCTGGAATAGTTGTCCCTTCCCTGTTCTTAATTGCATTTTTTGGGGTCTACCCCCAACACAAACGAGCACATCTATTTATTTGGTTTCTTTGGGGTTGGCTACTGATCTATGCCTTCTTTAGCACCATTGCCTGGCTTAGATAAAAAAAGGGTTATCTCTGTTACTTACCAACAAAGATAACCCTCTTATATAACGAGCAAAGGAGAGACCCACTCTATCAACCCTGATGTCATAGCGACAGAAGAAGAGGGGAATGCAGCAAAAAAGTTAATGCACAATCATACTCTCCTGCCATTTCAACACTTTTCCTGTCTCATCAAACAGCCTCTCGAGCCGTTTGACCCTGTCGGCATCTTCTACGGCCGCGAGGGCCTGACTCAACGACTGCAGGAGAATGAGCGATTCTGAATCCGTTTCAATGTGGTACATTTCCATATAGTCTGCAACTGTTGAAAACAGCTGCAGGAAAGTGAGTTGCAGAGGCTTTCCTGTCCAGGTCTCCCGTAATGTTTCAATTTCGCTGAGCAGTTCCTGAAGAATCATCTCATCTCCTCCCTGCATCAGAGACTCAACGTACTGTCGCAAGTTCTGTATAGTAAGTACACTTCCCTGTTCATTTTCGTCAACAAGTGCGAAGACTATCTCTTCTGCTACATTGTCCGGTACAGCCAGCTCTTCTTCAAGAGCAGGGACTTGAGATCCAGAATCCTCTTCCCCAAAAAATCCGTCAATGGTGTCCAGGATTTGCTGTTCATCTTCAGTCGCATCAGATGTTTCAAAGGCTTCTCCCACAACAGCATCATCTGTCGCCAGAGCCGG
>JAAELB010000945.1 GCA_024227155.1 Desulfobulbaceae bacterium | reverse complement strand
TCTTTAGTGAGCCGCAAACCGGACATTTCCATGAATCAGGAAGATCCACCCAAAGTGAGTCGGTTTTCTCTTCATCGACGATGAATTCACACACTTGGCATCGATATTTGGCCATTGTAACCTCCCTATACGTCCAGGTTAGCGGGCTCATAGTATTCTTGGGTATGCTTGCAGTATGGACACCGCGGGGGTGGTTCAGTCCCTTTGTAGACGTAGCCGCAGACACTGCATTTCCACTTGATGGGTTCATCTCGCTTATACACCATTTCATTTTTAACCATATCCAAGAGTGCTTGAAATCGATCTCGATGGTGCTTTTCGATTTTGGCAATCTGGTTGAACAAAATGGCAGCTGCCTGGTTGCCTTCCAATTCAGCTTCTTTTGCGAACTGGGGATACATACTTTCCGACTCGTAATTTTCGCCCCCGACGGCCTCTTTCAAATTGGCGAGGGTGGAAGAATCTGGAAGCAGCAGTTTAATTTCTTCCAAGGCATGGTATTTCTCATTTTCAGCGGTCTCTTCAAAGATTTTAGCAATGTAATGGTAGCCTTCTTTACGGGCGATGTCGGCATAGAATGTGTATTTATTTCGGGCTTCCGACTCTCCGATGAACGCGGCCTTCAAATTGTCTTGGGTTTTGTTCATAGTCGTCTCCTTTTATCGATTTACCTCGTTTCGCTTTTATATGAGATCTGGGACGAACATGAGTTCTAATATAGCTGGACCACCAGAATTGATAAATGGTCGAGTCTTCAATCTATCTCGAAGAAATTGATTGCCACATAGCTTGAGATTCGTGACTTGTGTTTACTTGCCACTGTACGACATAAAATCATGATTGACTAAAGAAACATCTAAGTCCATCATCTACCTGATATTTCTTGAAAAAGCAAGAAAGGAGGTAATGATGGAACTCACAAGAGCACCTGTTGGGCATGTCAAACATCCTGAGCTGGTCAGAGGAATATCCCCCCAGGCGACCCTGGTTTTACCCAAAAGGCCCCGAAATCCTCTGATTGAAAAGTGCCTTGAGCGGCTTAAAAAAGGGAATCTTTTCGGTCAATCCCATGTAGAACGCTATTTGCAAGACCAGTATCGACGCGGGTGCCGACCCAGCACAATCCGTGGAACCTTCCAAACGATCATCGGTTTTATCACCTATCTTACCG
>JAAELB010000944.1 GCA_024227155.1 Desulfobulbaceae bacterium | reverse complement strand
TATTGCAGGAGCAGTATTGGCAGTTTTTGGTATTTTCCTCTTAGCCAATTAATTAAATAAGATTAGCTAAGAGGAAAGTTGGTTTTATGGGTAGCCAGGTTCTCCGCGATCAATCTGTACTTCTATCACGCGCCAGCGACGGCTGGAATATCTTGAACCCCTACTATAAAGGACTCTACCTCTACCTTTATAGAAATGAGTAACCCGAGTGTTGTCTCCGCCACGATAATATGGATTAAAAGATTTCCCAGTTACGTGGGCAGTAGTGGATGTTGGTGAACCTACCATGGATTCGACTTCATCCATACCCATTCCTTCCTGGATTTTTGTCAAAGAATTTTTGCCTTTGTATTTCTTTGATTTTTTTGCTTTTTTGGGCTTATGCTTGCCAGACACAGCGGAATGACCGTTATCAATGCGTTCTTTCATGGCATCTAAATCCACAGTCCCCTTTTTATATGGGTACTTGGCCTTGCCACCAGGCATCATCTTTAATGATGATTTTGCATACTTCCGGGTTTTGGCATTTTTAGCCTTGGTACTGACTGTTTTAAGAACATTTCT
>JAAELB010000943.1 GCA_024227155.1 Desulfobulbaceae bacterium | reverse complement strand
TAGCTCGTCTATTGTGTTGCACCCCCTTTAAGAACCTTGTTGAACAAGGTGTACAACAACAAATTGGGTGTGCTATCCACTTAATGAACCATGGCCATAGGACAAGAAACACAGGGTTGTGTTTAAGGGTGCTATCAGGGCCCCAAAATCTTGTCTATGTGGAGGAGTCTGGCACGGAAGCAAATATACTCTGTGTGTATGAGACAACTCTGCCAGATCAGTGGAAAGTTCTTGCCTCTCCCATGGATTTATGTAGTCCAACTTGCAGAAAAGATGGGACAACTAACTCATGTGAACTTAGGTATCATGGTGTTAGTAATGTAGCCATGTTGGAGATGAGAAAAGAACTGAGCATACTCATTGGTTGTGCTCAAGATTCCAATGATCTAGAGGACATGGTCACCCGAAGTGAGGCTGTTTTAAGGCAAAAAGTAGCTACAGTGCCAGAAGGCCACAAAGAGGACGTCCTAAGTAACTATATAGAGAGAGCTATTGTTGCTGTACAGGTCACTGAGTGTGCTTTAGACCTTGATCAAGACAGAAATAATGAAAGGGAAAATCAAACCAGGGACATGGAGCACTTGGTGCAAGAATTGTCCCGCCGCACAGAGAATCTAAGGCTACACGATTCTAGTGTGGAGCAGTCTGAGCAGAGTGTTCAGTCTAGCACCCTAGAGTCAGATATGTTGCCATCTGATTCTGACCGAGAAACAGATGGGTTGTGGAGTGATGATCCACGTGACAACTTTGTAGTAAAAGGACCTCCATCCTTAATATGGGAGACTGACTCTGAAATAAAAACAACTCCGAGGGGAGTTACAGATTCAGGTAGTCAAAGCCAAGATATTGCAGACTTGCAGCATACCGATGTTGGTCGCATCATTGGAACCATATTAACTGGAGTATATGATTCTCCAGGGGGGGAGGAAGCTCCATTTGCTGCCAGACGAAAACTGGTCATTAAAGCCTTAGTACCTGTGTGGAGGGGAGTTAAAGAGGCAGATAAATATAATTTTCTCTATTTGTGTAATGTTAATTACTTACATTTAGAGATGGTTAAACGTGGGGAAGTTCGTCCCCCATGTCTCCAAATAGATGAACTGGATGCTAAGATCCAGAACCCTAGTCTTGACACACCTCAGAGGAGGTTAAGAGATGAAACTCTGACCCATCCGTCTTCTGCTACAGAGATGACCTCTCTGGTGGCTCAATTACCCGTCGTTACTGGGACAATCTCCTCTGTGGGCAATGTACCATATGCAGATGGGGAAATGTATTCCGCGAATGAATACGGATCAAAGGACTGGGTAGAATCCACTCCT
>JAAELB010000942.1 GCA_024227155.1 Desulfobulbaceae bacterium | reverse complement strand
CAGTTGCAACTATCATGAAAGAGGAAATGCGAAAACAGGATTATGTTGGTCGTTGGGGAGGTGAAGAATTCTTATTACTTTTGCCGGACACAAACCTTTTAGGGGGACAAATTGCTGCTGAAAAGATCAGGGAAAGAATTGCTGGAGAAAAATATAAATATAATGGGTTAGAATTTTCTATTACAATGACTTTTGGCGTGTGCGCCTATGACACCCATATGGATATTGACGAATGTATTAATAATGCTGATGCGGCCTTATATAAAGGTAAAAATAGCGGAAAAAATTGTGTTATCTTGTCTGATCATTAACGCACCATTAGATGTAGCACGGTAAATTTGTTCTAGATTCTAACCTACTGAACAGCTGTGAGTATTTCTTGAGATGCTCAAGTAGTCGAAGACCATACGCTTCACCGCTAATCAAAATTGACCCGCCCGTGCTAACATAAACTGCACCCCCTCTTCTTTTCTTTTAGCTGAAAAAACTATTTTCTTGCAATTACACTTTCATCATATTTCCTAAATCGCTTTCAGATTTAGTACCTTAGAAATTATTTTCTGCGTTTTTATGGCAGAGATAAGCGTAGACTTCGAAATTAATTTCGTGAAGGTACTTATCCAAGCATTTTAGAAAGTTCCGATTTATTCGGGTTAGGAGATGGTGAATGAAAGACCTTTATACTAATTTTACTTCTTCTTTGTCGCATGAAAGTCTTTGCACGTGGCATGATATGCTGATGAATGGCAGGCTGGATATCGAAAGAAGAACAATTCAACAAGTTGACTTCACCATTTCAAAGGAAAAAATATTTTGCTACTCATGAAGATATTCTGAATTCTAGGCAGTTGAGAGTGGTTTCCAGGATTTTCAAAGAGGGGCCGAAAGGATTTTCGGGTGGTCTGAGCGCAAATAACTAACCCGACTAGTCGGAAACTTTTTAGAATCGCTGGATAAGTGCCTCGAAGGTCTCACTACGTTCACTATCTGGTGGTAAAATTAAGCCCACGATTTCATAAAGGGTTCCTGAGTTTCTTGTTTTTTATGACAGAAATGAATTTCTAAGGCACTAAATCTCTATTGCAAAAACTACGTCCTCAACAGCAACAAGGGATTTGAAGGATTTGGTTGAAAAGGGAGTGTTTGTAAAAACTGGTGTGTCGAAACATACATGCTACTCATTGAATTTGTAAACTGGTCTTTTCATTTTTTTAATGTAGCAAGGTGTTTGCCCAATAAAACGGCTTTTTCCATTACACCTTGTTTTTCTTTTATTTCTCCGGCGCCACTGGCACGACCATAGACCATTCCTTCAATGGTCGCACCGAGGTAGCGACAAATATCTTGAAATGATCTTAAAGCGTTGACTGCTCCAGAGGTAAATAAATCCGGGTCAGCGAAAGATAGAATAATAGCGAAATTCTTCCCTTTAAAAATATTCTTTTCTCCCACACCAACTGCATAAAGCCGATCAATGAAAATCTTGGTCTGAGCGGAAATATTAAAAAAGTATATCGGGCTGGCTACTACAATTGAATCTACATCTTTCATCTTTGAATACAATAGGTGCATTTCGTCTTTAATTGTGCACCCTTTAAAAGTATTCTGCTGGCATTTATTACAACCTTGGCATGGTTTGATATTTATACCATTAAGATAAATGGTCTCTACATCAGCACCTTCGGCAATTGCACCTTCTGCAACCTTCGCCCCAAGTGTTGCACTATTGCCCTTTTTTCGAGGACTTCCTAAAACGATTAGAATTTTTGCGCTCAAATTTATGTCCTCCTCATCGTTTCATAGACTTAATCTTCAACTTGTAGCATAAATTTGCTTACTGTAAGGTTGTACAGCAGAATTGTACTTTGTGCAAATTACTTGATTGCTTCCATTTCACACTACCACCCAAGGGGGGGGGCGGATAGGGGGAAAGGCTTGTTTGTACATTTTAAACTCTTTCAGTTACAAGTTATTTGGGCCGTTCCTTCGAAACACTCCAAGGCGATTTTTCCATGATAAAATGGTAATATTAAATAATGGTTCATTATGCTTTACCAATCCAGTTTCTTGAAATTTTTAGTTCTGTTTTGATAAACCTGCTAACAGCAAAATATTGAAATTATAAGGGGAGGTGTCATGAAAACGCTAATCTTTTTTTTGCTTATGGTCGACATTGCATTCGCTGGGCAGATCGGAGATATGAATGCAGATGGAATGATCGGCCTAGAGGAAGCAATTATTTCGCTACAAGTTGTTTCGGGGACAACTCCAGCCTTTGGATGCTCACCAGGACAGAATTTCTGCCTCGATTCGACCATCAGGGCAGAGTGTAGTGAGACAGGCAGCCAATATACATTTATGGAGGATTGCAGCGGGACCCTGGGACAAGAATGCAATCCGGAATCCGGTGAATGCTACGCCTGTGTACCCAGTCAGAAATATTGTATCAGTACTGATTACGAAGGAACCTGCAATAGTGCTGGTACAGGCAATTCCGGTTTTCGCAATTGTCAGCTCATCTACGGATATGGTTGTCTGGAGGCAACCGGCGAGTGTAATGCGTGTGTACCAAATCAGAAATATTGTATCAGTGCTGATTACGAAGGTACTTGCAATAGTGCTGGCACAGGCAATTCCGGTTTTCGAAATTGTCAGCTCATTTATGGAACTGAATGTGATTCTAATACCGGCAGGTGTATAGAAAACTAGCTTTAGGTTTGTTGTTAAGCATTACAAGAAGCTTTTTGAAATTGATTATATCTCTGCATGATTTTAATGCTAAAATAACAGGTATTTATATCACGTAGACTGAGTTGCCCCAGTGTGACAATCAATGTTTGGATCGCTAGGTCTGTACTGTTTCTGTACATCTATGATGAGATTCTTCTGCTTTTAATTTACTTCAGCAGCGCTAGCAAATTGCCGGCCCGTTGATTCGCCTGAGCCTGGATTGAGACGCCAGCCTGCTCCAGGATCCTGTTTCTTAGCATGTTTGACACCTCGGCAGCAATGTTCGCGTCTCCAATTCTCGATTCGGAGGCTGAAATATTCTCAGACGCGTTATTCAGGTTGGAGATGGACGATTCAAAACGATTGAGAACTGATCCCAACCCTCCCCTAACTTCAGAGACTGATGCAAGGGCTTCATCAATTACTCCTATTGCATCTTGAGCATTTTCACCCGTAAGAACATTTAAAGATTCCGTTCCCAGGTCTTCTTGGGTAGCGCCGCTCAGAGATATATTGATAGAGTCTTGCGGATTAGCACCTACCTGGAAATTTATGCCGCTCTCCAAACTTCCATCAAGAACATTTTTGCCGTTAAATGCTGTTGTGCCCGCTATTCGATCCAACTCTGATTGCAGTTGAGAAAACTCATTGTTTATCGACTTTCTGTCATTAGCGTTGTAGATTCCGTTGCTCGATTGTACTGCTAATTCGCGCATTCTTTGTAAAATGTTTGTCGATTCGCTGAGTGCGCCATCTGCTGTTTGAGCCAGCGATATTCCATCATTGGCATTTCTCATGGCCTGGTTTAGGCCTCTCACCTGGGAATTCATTCGATTGGAAATAGACAGACCGGCAGCATCATCCTTGGCACTGTTAATTCTTCGCCCGCTGCTTAATCGTGAAGCGGAAGTGTTAGCGTTTTTCTGAGCATTAGAAATCTGGTAGGAAGCATTGAAGTTACTGTTGATTGAGTTAACCATGGGAAGTCTCCATCGTTGACATTTTCACTCATAACCTATTTGAAACTTACTTACGCAATCGAAAGCCCGCTGAAGATTAAGATAATCATTATTTTGATTATTTTATTTATCAGACTATTATTGTATGTAGCAAAATAGATGCCAAATTAGTGCCTATGCTCCAAGTTTTTTTTCTGGTGCACAATTGAAAGTTGAGCGATTACAGGAGGATAAATGAAAAGGTGTGGGTAGGTCTCATTGCCCAGCAGTCTCAACGGAAGGACAGGCTAGGCAATAAAAAAATCTGTGCGATTAATTGTTTCTATTTTGAATTTTTAACTAAAAATTCCCTGTAATCTTCTCTCAGGCGATTGGTTGCCAGTAGTACACTCTCCATGTAGGATTTCTCTTTTTCCGAGACAAGACGCAAATCCCAGGCATCATTTTTTGACCTGATTACTGACCCAGCTGGTACATAACTGAAAGCATCGAGCGTAACCATCATTATTGTGGCATTCATGCCAATCCAGACAGATTTTTCAAGATTTGCACTATATAAAGTGCTTCTCATGGCGACAAAACAACTTTCACCTATCTCGCACGGTCCATGAATTGCCGCACCATGGGCAATACTAGTTCTTGGACCAATAATAACCTCTTTACCACCATGACTGTGTATAATGACACCGTCCTGAATATTACATTCTTCTCCAAGGACAATAGGACTTACCAGTCCATCTGAACCTGGTTCATCCGAACGTATAACTGCTAAAGGCGCTATAAAAACATTCTTGCCAACCTTTACGTTTCCTATAATCTGGGCAGATGGATCAATGAGGGCAGATGGATGGATCTCTGGAAAATCTCCTTGGAGGTTAGGCCTTATGTTGTTACAATTACTTACCATTCAAGTATCTCCTAGTATATGGTTGTGCTTATTTTGTGATAATTATTCGATTTTGAACGAAAAATCTATTCTCGGACAAACTCCTAGTGCTTTCAATATAAATTTGCTCCATTTTCGTCAAACTTACAATTAAAATTTCCTTTAATTATCATATCTTTTACCAGCAGTTTGATCTGCAGCAACCTTCCCCAGACCCCTATATCTTGATTTGGATTAAGAAGCTCCCTGCGGTTGATGTTTGACCAACAATTATTAACTGTTATTCCGTTAGGAGCTTCACAAGTATGAATCCCATTAAAAGGAAATATTTTGTGTTATAATTCATCTATCTCATAGTAATGAGAACAGTTGTCATTACAGGGGTGATTCAAAATTTCAAACTTGAACATAAGGGTGGAGGAAAATGCGACAGAATATAGAATTCAAAAGCAAAGAATCGCTCTGCCGTGGTTGGCTATACATTCCAGATGTTCTGCCTAACCCGAATAGATCGGAACTTTCTAAAATGCTTGGATAAGTACCTTCACGAAATTATTTTCTGCCACAAAAACGCAGAAAATAATTTCTAAGGTGCTAAAAAAGGCGCTGTTCCCGGGATTGTTATGGCCCATGGATTTGCTGGCGTTAAAGAAATGGGGCTTGCGGGATTTGCCGAAAAATTTGAAGCTGCAGGTTTTGTAACACTAGTTTTCGATTACCGATTCTGGGGCGAAAGTGAAGGTGAACCACGGAACCAGGTCTTTGCACTTGAAATGGTAGAAGATTATCGCAATGCCATTACCTGGTTATCCCATCGACCTGAAGTGGATTGTAATCGTATTGGAATTTGGGGAACCTCATACAGTGGAGGACTCTGTCTTTACGTTGGTACTCACGATAAACGGGTGAAGGCTGTCGTAGCCCAGGTTCCATCGACCCTTAATGCAGAGTCCCGTCGTGCCAGAGCTCCTGATCAATGGGATCTAGCTGGGAAATCGTTGATCGGTGATCGCATATATCGCTATGAGACTGGAAGTCTTAATCATTTGAAGGTGGTTTCTCCTAAAGGAGAGCCAAGCGTTTTCCCCGATGATGTGGCATTTGAATGGTATATGGAGTTCAAAGAGTTCGCTCCAAATTGGACTAACAAGATAACGGTAGAGTCTTTAGAGAAGGTGCGTGAGTTTGACCCTGTTAGCTTGATACATTTAATGGCCCCGACTGCCCTTTTGTTGATAGCAGGAGAACATGACAACCTTATACCTATTAATACGGTTAAGGAAACGTATGATAGAGCGCTGGAACCGAAATCATTATCAATTTTCCCAATTACTCATTTTGTGCCTTACAAAGATCCATGGTTATCAAAGTTTGCTGGTTTAGCGACAGACTGGTATCAAAAGCATCTTTAGACAGTCAGTTTTCCACAGGCTAAAAGGACACGAGATAAGTCTTTTTCAAGTATAGTACCTGGATTTTGCAATTGGTAAGTTCGGAGTCTGCGCTAACCTTTCGGAGTCTTGATGGCGCAAAAAACTGGACAATAGACTCGTCCGCCTTTTTCTAAAAAACTTATAGTTTAACTCAGAGAGGTATACAATATGCGACTTGCTGTATGGGAGGAAAAGCATAACAAGCGTCACCGTACACCGTTTGAACCATTGGAGGTTTAATGGACGGTCTACTGGGTTAGATCTCAGTCCTCATTTATCGTGCCGGGTACGCTATTTTCTCAGTATATTACTCTTGCATCTCTGCGAGAGACCGGAGAATGAAAAGTGTTTCCACCAAACCAATTTTTCCATCACTATCCACTTCCACGGGATACGCTTGTGCGGGTGAAGATAGACCACTTATAATCATCAGGCCATACAGAGCATCATCCAGTTGAATGAGACAATTTCGATCTATGTCGCCTGTAACCGGTGAACGTACAACAATCCCGGCATTAACAGATGATGGCCCGACCATCCCTCCTGCAAAGTAGACCTGTCCTTTGGTGTCAATGGTCATGGAATCCTGAGCTGTAGTCGTTACATCAGGCAGAGCTCCAGTCATGTCCATGTTGGCTGGTATTCTGCCATTTAGAAAACGTAGATGTCTGCTGTCGTAAGCACTGGTATTCGTAACTGCTGCCCAGGTATTCGTTTCTGAGTCGAATTGCTGCTTGTCTGTATTCCATACCTGTCCATTGTCATCTACAAGCACCCGGTAACTGTTGGCAGTGTATCCTGAATGTTGATCGTCCCGAGCAAACAGAAACCATTCCGGGCTGCCACCTTCGGGATTATTTTTCATCAAAGTGAGACCATATCTTGTTGAAAACCAAGCATTTTGGGCATCGTCTACAAGTACAGCTTCGACATAGTTATCGGCAAAAGAGCCAGGATTTTCTATGGAATTGTAACGGGTCCATGCTGTGTTGCCCGGATTGAGATAGTACACTCCGAAGGCACCACAAAACCATTTACCGTTGTTTATATCGATATGGAGCCCATAGTAATAGGCCTCTGAATATGGGAAATTGGGTAGAGTCACCAGTTGTTCACTGTTGATGTCGTATGCGACAGGGGGTAAGTTTTGAGGGGCCAAGTAGATTAAGTTGTTGCTGTCAACGGCTGCTGCGATAATGCTGGAGCTTCCAAAAAGTTGGTTCCCAATACCTCCAAGATATTGCACCCATGAACCATCAGTTTTTAGCCTGGCAATGCTAGGGTCGTCGTAGGCAGGAAACCAGACTCCTCCGCTTTTGTCCGCAGCGGCCATGTTTATTCGATTGCTGGTGAGGCTGGTGCTTTGCCCCCGGTAGGTTGAGGATTCCACCTGGGGTTGACCGGTTTGATCAAAGGTTAAATAATGAACCCCAGTGCCATTACCAGAGACACTGGGATTATAGCCTGAGACGAACCAGAGGCCTTCATCCGTTGATGCCAAACTAATAAGTTGTTCGCTTTCCAATCCAAGTTGGGCACCTGTAGTTCGACTCCATTTACTGCCTGTTGCTACAGGAGAATAGTGAATCAGCCCGCTGCCAATAGCGCCAATCCATAGGGAGCCTGAGCTTCCCTGACTGAGGTCGTAGACCTGGTTGCTTGCGGACAATAATTCAGTGATTGTGGACAAATCGTATTTTTCCCATTCGTCGTTAACCGTATAACAGTATATGCCACTTGCACCGTAGGCATTGGATGCGAGCCAAATGTTTCCAAGAGTATCTTCTTCAATCCGGGTAATTGGTGTGTAGAGAGGCGGGGCTAAGAGATCACTGTCATCATCTATCCAGACGGTATTGAGAAGACTTGTCCCTTTTTCTACCCCGTTGTTGCTGGCAATCCAGAATCGTCCCTGACTGTCAATGAGAACATCGTTGATAAATGAATTGTTGTAGTTGTCATACACAACTCTTGATGGTGGCACTACATTGAAATCGGCATCCAGGTGGATCACTCCTCTTGCTGAAATAAGAAGCTTGGCTTGACCTGCCGCGGGTTGACCATCTATCAATCGAATCCGGTGGACACTGTCTACATTGGTCGTGTCCCCACCGAGGTAGGATGTGTCCTGCATAGTAAAAGTGAGCCAGCTACCGTCACCTTTTTCGCACAGTACTGTCCGGTTTTTCAAAGCATACCAGGTGTTGTTCTGGTTGTCTTGAGTTGCATACAACAGACTGGTATCAAGCTCAGGTTTTTCTACTAGGGAGCTGTATCCTGGTGCAAGGTAATTATTTCTACGGTTGTTCGTGAAATATTGAAATTCACCGGAACCAGCTGTAAGTGCATGATACCATAATCCGGGTTCATATTCGGTCCCGTCCTGAGCGGTAACCCATACCCCTCCCTGTGCGTCAGTAATCACATTATTTGGCTGGTGTGGGATACTGTTAGTACGTATTCGATACCAACTGGGGAGTTCAGCAGCTTGGAGGGATAACGTGAGAAAGGTAGTTGCTGCAAAGGCGATAAAAGTAAGTAATGACGATGATAAGTAAACGCTTTTTTTAGTATTTCTCAAGATCAATCTCACTCGAATCTCCCTTTTGCAGTTAACGGTTTACGTATGTTTTGGTTTTCTTTGTCTGCTTAACAATCGGAAAAAATTATTGTACATCTAAAGTTATATCAAAATATTTGTTTTCACCAAGGAATAACAGTCTTAACGGAAAAAATCAGTGTGGTAACGAAAACTTTGAGGAAGTGGATGACGTTTATTCAAGATGGACTCTCGGAAAAGCATATATTTTTTTCTTCAAAGAGCAACATAGGATCTTTCTTATATGGTATTGATACATTTGAAAAGAAGCAGGCCCTTGCCAAGCACAGAAAATTGGCTTTGCATTTTCATTTCTGTCTTGTTCGGAATAGCAGTGGGTTGAGACCCCACGGCTTGAATTTGCTGCCCGTAAAGGTACTCTGATGTGAGATGATTATCACACTCCTTAACAAGGATATGGAAAGACTATGTGGAAAGGCAAGTCGAGTATTAAAACCAAATTTTTGAATCGGATGATTCTCATTGTTTTTGTTTCAATTGGGTTGTGGTGTCTGATTTGGGTAGATTATGAATATTCCGAGTTCGAGACAGAATCAAAGTCTTTACGCTCAGAGCATTTTCATTCCCAAAAACTAATACTGAAAAAGGAAGTTTCCGGAGTTGTAACTTATATCAACAATATGAGGCAACGATCCGAAGAAAAACTTAAAGCAGCCCTTAAAGAGCGAGTGTATGAAGCTCACCAGATAGCGATGAATATTTATATACAAAACGTGGATTCAAAAGATCTCTCTGAAATTAAGAAAATGATCAAGGACGCGTTAAGGACGATTAGATTTAATGATGGTCGTGGATATTACTTTGCTGCTTCAATGGATGGGGTCGAACAATTGTACCCCATTAACCCAGAGTTTGAAGGAAAAGATCTACTTGGTTTGCAAGATGCAAAAGGTAATTTTGTTATTCAGGACGAGATTGACATTATTAAAGCAAATAATGAGGGTTTTGTTAAGGACTTCTGGGCGAAGCCCGGGGTAGAATCATCTGTACCATTCCCTAAAATTTCTTTCATAAAATATTTTAAACCACTGAATTGGTATTTTGGTACGGGCGAATATCTTGATGAAGTCAAAAAACAATTTCAAGAAGAAATTCTCGAGCGAATTGTTAGTTTGAGGTTTGGAACAGAAGGTTATTTTTTTGGAAGCACCTATCGAGGAGATTCACTTTTTTCCAATGGTGAAATTTCTGAAAAGACCGTGAGCCTTTGGGATCTTACCGACCCTAATGGTGTGAAAATTATACAGGAACAGAGAAAAGCTGTTGAAAATCCTTCAGGTGGCTTTGTGAAGTATTCATGGAACAAGTTGAACACGTCTGTGCCATCCCCTAAGATTTCATTTGTGCAAGGAATTTCTGAGTGGGGCTGGACGATAGGAGCGGGAGTTTATGTTGATACAATTGAAGAAACAATTGCAAGCAATAAGCTGAAATTATTTAATGGGTTAAAAAAAAGAATCACCCGAAGTTTACTGACCATGCTGGTATTATTCGGTTTGATTTATTTTTGGTCCAGGCGTATCTCCAGTCAAATTCAAAAATCAGTTGATACATTTTTGTCCTTTTTGAGTAAATCCAGTAGTGAGTCAACTACTATTAACCCCAATGATATTCAATTTCAAGAATTCAAAGATATTGCCATAGCAACCAACGAGATGCTGGAGGGGAAAAAACAGGCTCAAAAGGATTTGAGGAAGAGCGAAGAGCTTTTGCGGTCAACCCAGGAACTGGCTAAAATTGGAGGATGGGAATGGGACGTGAAAAATCAAACTATGTTTTGGACAGAAGAGGTTTATCGAATTCATGGTCTTCAAGCTGATGAGTTTGAACCTGGCAGCTCCGAGCACATTAAAAAGAGTTTGGAGTGTTATAACCCTGCAGATCTTGCTTTTATACAGGATGCATTTCAAAAATGTTGCAAGGAGGGGGTGGGGTATGATTATGAATTTCCGTTCACCACAGCAGATGGGCGGAGGGTATGGATCAGGACAGTTGCCAAACCCATATTGAATAATGGCAAGATTGTTAAAGTTCTTGGTAACATCATAGATATCACCGAGCAAAAACAGGGCGAAAAAGAGAAAAAATATCTGGAATCACGTTTGCATCAATCCCAAAAAATGGAGGCAATTGGCACATTAGCGGGTGGGATTGCGCATGACTTTAACAACATCCTTTCAGCAATTCTTGGTTATGCTGAAATGGCTAAGGATGAATGTCAACCAGGGTCAACCATCTCAAATGATTTAGCTGAGGTGTTAGAGGCAGGGAATAGAGCAAAAAAACTTGTGTCGCAAATACTCGAGTTCAGCCGTCAGGACGATACAGAACGTATGCCTTTAGAACCTGCCAATATTGTAAATAAAACGATAAAGCTGTTACGCCCGTCATTGCCTGCTACCATAGAGATTAATCAAAATATTACACCCAAAACTGGCCTTATTTTTGCCAATCCGACTCAAGTCCATCAAATACTGATGAACCTCTGTACAAATGCTTTTCATGCCATGGAAATGACAGGTGGAACACTTGATATATCGTTAAAAGAGATGACACTCAGCAGGGAAGATCTTGTGCACGAGCCAGATGTGGTAGAAGGAACTTTTATTCAAATATCAATTGGTGACTCTGGTCAAGGTGTATCGCCAATGGTTAAGGATAAGATTTTCAATCCCTTTTTCACCACAAAAGAGGTCGGTAAGGGCACAGGGATGGGTCTGTCAATAGCCCATGGAATTGTGAAAAGCTATGGTGGATTTATTTCACTTTACAGCGAGCTTGGTGAAGGAGCAGTGTTCCATGTCTTTTTGCCCGTCATAGAGACGGAAGTATTACCAGCAAACGAGATTAGTGACCAGATTCCAACTGGCAAAGAAAGGATTCTATTTGTTGACGATGAAGAAATACTTGCCAAGATGGGTAAAACCATGCTCGAAAGGCTCGGGTACCACGTTACTGTAAGACAAAACAGTCTTGAGGCTTTAAAGACTTTTCAAGACCAACTTGATCAGGTCGATCTTGTTATTACAGACCAGACAATGCCTGGTATGACGGGTAGTGACCTGAGTAGAAGAATGCTACAGATTCGTCCTGATATTCCCATTATCCTTTGCACTGGCTATTCCACTATTATTTCTGAGGAGAAGGCAAAATCTATGGGTATAAAAGCGTTTGCATTAAAACCACTTGCGAAGAAGGATATTGCCAAGTTGATTCGAAAAGTACTGGATGCATAATGATGTTTGCTGAGCTGGTGTTTTCGATATTATTTGCAATATCAGAAAATTATAGTGTGTTTTTTGGATGCAGTTAATCACGGTCACGTCTGAAATGATCAGGACGTAAAGGCAAACGGAGAACGAGAATGTTCCCTCCAATTGTCAGCATAACCCCCAGGCTGGTGGATATGGTCCATTGATAGTTCTCAAAAAAGATAGAAAGAGTCAGGGCCACTACTGGAAAAAAGACAGTGGCGTAAGCTGCCTGTTCAGCACTTATTCGATTGAGAAGTGCGAAATAAGCGGCAAAGCCAATGAGTGAGGCGACAATAGTAAGATAGGCCAGAGAGGAGATATAGGCTAAAGAGAAATCAAAATTGAAATGCTGGCCCCGTAGAACCACAAAAATGCATAAAAGGAAAACTCCATAGAGCATTGACCACGCCATGTTGCCACAAATGGGAAGACCAGCCAATCTGTTTCGTGAAGAGACGATACTACCAAGGGAAAAACAAAAAGTGCCGGCCAGGGAGAGTAGTAGCCCCAGCCCAGCTCCCGATTGGAAACTGAATTGTGCTAACTGGTAGTGAAAGATAATTCCAATGCCAGCAACGCCAAGGAGAGCTCCCCCACAGATTGATGGGGAGGGCATTTTGCGATACAGCAGAGCACTCAATAGGATGGTGATGATCGAAGCCGTGGAGAAGACAACTGCAATAAGTCCAGTAGTGAGGTGGGCTGCGGCAAGATAGAAGAGGAAGAAATTAGTGGAAAAAATCATGGTCCCCTGCAAAATCATGAAAAGATGATTCTTGAGTGAAAAGCGCAGGGGAAGTTTTTTGAAAAGAGCCCATCCAAATAATATTGCTGCGGCAATACCGATGCGATATGCCACAGATACCTCAGCTGGAACAACGCCGATTTGATTCTTAACCATAATCCACGATGAACCCCATATGAGCACAACAGTCGTGTATAGCCAGAGGGTGGTCATAATATTGTCATGCTCCTGAAAATATAAATATGGGATGTTGCTTAAGAGTCTGGCGGCTAAAATACCAACTCGTGACAAAGGGGACAAGACTAGAAATGGGAGTGACCTCGAATGCAGGAATTAAAGTTTGAAGTTAATTCTGCCACAAAAACGCAGAAAATAATATCTAAGTTATTTGAAAGACCGAAGTGAGCAATGAATTTGTACATTCTCTAAAGATTCCCCTAATGGGGTGATTCAAAGTGAACCAATGGGGTGACAACTCACCACACCATCTCAAGTTTTTTTCAATCTAATCTTCAGTCGCTCCCACAGATTGTGAACGTCTGACTTGGCAACCTTACAGCGTTTACCATTTTGTTTCGGCGGGATGGGAGGGAGAGCAATTACATTTAAGGTTTAAATATCTCTTGTCGATTTACATTACGAACTGGGTGCAGTAGAGAGCAATTTCAGGGTAAATGATGAGTAAAACAATCATTATAGCGATCATAAAGACAAAGGGTATCGCGCCAACCATAACGTCTACAATTGAACCTGTTCGTCTCACCCCCTGGACAACATAGAGATTTAAGCCGACGGGTGGGGTAATAAGTGCCATTTCAATGAGCAATATAAGTAATATGCCAAACCACACAGGGTCATAGCCCAGATTCACCAAGATAGGTGCGACGATGGGAACAGTAATGACCATGAGAGAGAGGGTTTCTACAAAAAATCCCAGTACAATGTAGAGAGCAATGACAACCAGAAGGGTGTAGAGCGGCGATGCGCCCAGGTTATTGACGAACTGGTACAGTGTCTCGGCCAACCCGATCGAATCAAGGATAAAATTTAGAAAGTTCGCAGAAATGAGGATGAGCATAATCATTGAACTTGTACGCATTGTCCCTTCAAAAACCTGTTTGAAAAAGTTGATACTGATCGCCTTATAGCGTAAGGCAAGGAGAAGGGAGGCGAGAACCCCAAGGGCTGCTGATTCAGTGGGTGTTGCCAACCCTGCGTAGATGGAACCTATGACTACTACAAAGATAATGAGGACCGGAATGAGATCTTTGAGAGTCTCAAATCTTTCTCTCCAGCTTACGTGTAATTTTCCTCCTCCCAGATCTGGTTTGATCGTGCAGGCAATAGCCAGACATAGCATAAAGAGCAGAGCCAGCAGAATTCCGGGAACAATACCTGCCAGAAAGAGGCGGGGGATAGAGGTATTCGTTAAAAAACCGTAAACAATCAGATTAATGGATGGGGGGATGAGTATGCCGAGGGTTCCTCCCGCCGCAATAGACCCGGTAAACAATTTTTCCGAATAATTGTGTAATCTTCCCTGGGGGAGGGCCACGGTGGTAATGGTTGCCGCTGTCGCTACTGAAGAACCTGAGGTAGCTGCAAAAAGTGCCGAGGTTCCAATGTTTGCCTGTAAAAGACCACCGGGGAGCCAGGAGAGCCACTTGTTCAAAGCGTTATATGTCTTCTCTGCAATTCCTGCTCTCAGTAGAATTTCGCCAAGCATAACAAAAAGAGGGATTGAGAGGAGGAGGAAGTCAGTACTGGCGGACCAGGTTATCTCCCCCATGGCTCGATATAATGGATAATCAGAAAAAATCTCCCCGATGGATAAGCCCAGGATGATAAGGGCAGCGGCCACAGGAACACTCATGATCAATAGAGCAAGGAGTATTGCGAGTGTTACGGCGATAATCATGACGCCACCTTCTTTTCAACATTGATGGACTCTGAGGTCGTGATGAGTTCTGCTGATTCCTGAATTTCTTCATCAAGCGTTGAGATCCCTGAGAGCTTTGCTGCAGCAATATGATCCCCTCTTAACAGGTTGTAAATGGTTCCCGCTAAAATGAAAAAGATAGTTAAGGCAAACCAGAGTAGACCTGTAAGCCAGAGACTCTGGGGAATCCACATTGGCGTGGCAAGGGGGGTGTTCGCAGTTGAAAGTTTTACGACGGAGGTTTTTACTACGATAAAAGAAAAATAGGAGAGTATGGATATATAAAACAACAGGAGAAGATTTGAAATAATATCAAGGCAGAATCTGCCGAAAAGCGGTAGGCGGCTGTAGAGCACGTCAATACGAATATGGGATTTGCGAAAAAGTGCAAAGCTAAAGCCCCATGTGCAACTTATGGCCAGCGCGTAGCTGGATAATTCGTCTGCACCTCCTATTGAAATGGCAAAGGCCTTTCGTAAAACCACCTCCACTGCGATCATAATTGATGCGAGAAACAGCAGCGTACCAGAGATCCACACCGCAATCTGAGAGATCTTTTCTGTTCTGCTAAGAAAAACATTCATGCTCTTACCTGATGATTTTGTTGCAACAATAGATCAGTTGCGATGCCTTTTCTAATCCATCGCCCTTTCTGTTGTTTCATCTTGGGCGGTTTCCATAAAGATTCTCTAAATCTGTGGAAACCGCCACTCTTCAAGGATGGATAACGGTTTATTTGGCCTCAATTCCAATAACTTTTCCGATTGTGTTGTTCCAGGTGGTGATGGTCTCTGGCGTAACTTTTTTAGCAAGCGCAGGCAGGACACTGTCGACAAGAACTTTCTGTACTTGCATTTTAGCCTCGTCTGTCACTGCACTTCTTCGACCAACTCTCCGTTTCTCCATATCCGGTAACGGGGGATGGTGTTGCAGATGTCGGCACCAGAGGCCAAGGTCTTTGAGAGAGTTGTTTCGGGGCCAATAATTTCAAGAATGGGGCAGGGTTGGGCGTTGGAACGACAGAAGGCCTCAAAGTCTTTGGCATACAGCAGGGGGACAGCAGCGAGATTTGCCTGCACATATCCCGGGCATAATCCAGCTGTTGTTCTGTCCATTTTGCCGGTTGCAGAAAGCGCCCTAAGTTCTTCTGGGGTCATGGGTAATCCTCCTGATTTTCAATTTTCTACTGTTTGTACACTGGAAGAACAAGGTTGACATTCTGTAAGTTCTTTGCCATTGTTCCATAATGTTGACAAATTGTCGATAAAAAATAAATCTAATGTTTCTGTTTTCGTTTTTTGATGTAAGTATCGTATTTCATGTGATGAATTCATGCGAGGGAATGGCTTATGAAAAAGTGGCAGGTTTGGATCGATCGTGGTGGTACATTTACCGATGTGGTAGCCAAACGCCCAGATGGAACGTTGGTTACTAATAAACTGCTTTCTGAAAATCCTGAAAAATACAAGGATGCCGCAGTTCAGGGGATACGCGAGTTGTTGGGTGTTCCGGGGGATAGTCCTATTCCCGATGATCTTATAGAAAATGTGAAAATGGGGACCACGGTTGCAACCAATGCTCTGCTTGAGAGAAAGGGCGACAGGACCCTCTATGTTACGACTACAGGATTTGGCGACGCCTTGAGGATTGGTTACCAGACGCGACCTAGGCTTTTTGATAGAAATATTGTTTTGCCAGAACTTCTCTATGAAGAGGTCCTGGAGGTTGATGAGCGTTTGAATAGTGAGGGGGCAATTATATCACCTCTTGATGAGAAAATGGCAAGGTATGGCATGCAGGCAGCCTATGATCGCGGCATTCGATCAGTGGCAATTGCATTTATGCACGGTTATCGAAATCCTGTCCATGAGAAGAGGATATCTGAAATTGCGGGCCAGATAGGTTTTCAGCAAATATCTGTCAGTAGTCAGGTTAGCCCTTTAATGAAACTTATCTCACGCGGGGATACAACGGTTGTAGATGGATATCTTTCGCCAATCCTGCGGCGATATGTGGACCAGGTGGCCGATCAGATAGGTAGAGGCCCAAGGTTGATGTTTATGCAGTCCAATGGTGGTCTTACCGATGCAAGACTGTTCCAGGGGAAAGATGCTATCCTCTCAGGGCCGGCCGGGGGCGTTGTGGGCATGGTTCGAACTGCATCAATGAGCGGTTTTAACAAAATTATCGGTTTTGATATGGGTGGTACCTCTACAGATGTTGCCCATTACAACGGCGAATTTGAGCGGAGCTTTGACACAATGGTCGCTGGAGTTAGAATGCGGGCACCTATGATGCATATCCATACTGTTGCAGCAGGGGGGGGCTCAATTCTTCATTTTGACGGCTCAAGATACAGAGTTGGCCCAGAATCAGCCGGGGCAAATCCAGGTCCGGCAAGCTATAGAAGAGGTGGCCCGTTAACGGTTACGGATTGCAATGTGATGCTGGGTAAAATTCAGCCACACCATTTCCCTAAAGTTTTTGGCCCGGAGGCGGATCAAAGTTTGGATGCAGAGGTGGTGCGCCTCAAGTTTGAGGAGTTGGCGGGGAGAATTGCAACGGCAACCGCAAAACCTGTTCAATCAGCTGAGAAGATTGCCGAGGGTTATTTGAAAATAGCCATTGAAAATATGGCAAATGCCATCAAGCAGATATCAGTTCAGCGGGGGTACGATGTTACGGAATATACCCTCAACTGTTTCGGTGGTGCAGGTGGGCAGCATGCTTGTCTGGTAGCTGATGCGTTGGGGATGAAAAGTGTTTTTTTGCACCCATTTGCAGGGGTGTTATCGGCCTATGGAATGGGGCTCGCCGATGTGAGAGTGATGCGTGAATCCCAGGTGGAAAAAAACTTTGGAGAGAATGCTGAACAGATAATTACCAGGCAGGCAAAACCTCTTGTTAACGAGGTTCGGCTGGAGGTTGCAAGGCAGGGAGTTGCAGAAAAAGATATTGAGGTCCAGATAAAGGCGCATCTCAGATATGAGGCGACAGATACCTCTCTTCTGGTTGATAGTGGCACCCCGGCAGAAATGCTCCGACATTTTGAAAAGGCTCATAAACAACAGTTTGGCTTCGTCGCTGAGGGGAGAGGGCTTGTCATTGAGGCGGTTTCCGTTGAGGGTATCGGTGTTAACGAGCCGCTAATAGACCCACTATTTGAAGTTCCAAAAAATATACAAGACCCGGTAATTCTAGACAGGGTGGCGATTTATTCCCAAGGCAAAAAGAGTGAGGTGCCTCTCTATGTGAGAGAGGATTTGAGTGTTGGACAGTCATTGACAGGTCCTGCAATAATAACTGAAGCGACTGGCACTGTTGTCGTTGAGGACGGTTGGCGGGCACAGTTGAACAACCGTGATCATCTGATATTGTCGCGTTATAAAGAGAGACCAAAACTGTACGCCATCGGTACCGATGTGGATCCGGTAATGTTAGAAGTTTTTAATAATCTTTTCATGTCTATTGCCGAGCAAATGGGCACAACACTTGCTAACACTTCTTACTCGGTAAATATCAAAGAGCGGCTCGATTTTTCCTGCGCTATTTTTAATGGGGAAGGCCAGCTTGTGGCAAATGCACCGCATGTGCCCGTACATCTAGGTTCGATGGGTGAGTCTATTAAAACGGTGATCAGGGACAATCGGGAGTCAATGCGGCCTGGCAATGTTTATGTGCTCAATGCCCCGTATAATGGAGGTACTCACCTCCCTGATGTTACGGTTATTACACCTGTCTTTGATGAGAATGGGGAAGAGGTTTTGTTTTATGTGGGAGCACGTGGACATCACGCCGATATTGGAGGAAGAACTCCTGGTTCTTCTCCGCCTGACTCCACTCATATCGATGATGAAGGGGTTTTGATCGATAATTTTTTACTGGTTGAAGAGGGCAGGTTAAGGGAGAAGGAGACTAGGCAGTTGCTCGCGTCTGGTAAATATCCCTGTCGAAATATAGACCACAACATGGCCGATCTAACCGCGCAGATTGCTGCCAATGAAACGGGCCAGCGAGAACTGATTAAAATGATCGAGCATTTTGGCCTCGATGTAGTTAAGGCCTATATGGTGCACGTTCAGGATAATGCTGAAGAGTCTGTTCGTAGAGTACTTGATGTTCTTAAAGATTCTGAATTTACTTATCCGATGGATGGAGGAAATCAGATTCAGGTTAAGATTCAGGTAGATAAGGTGCAGCGTCGGGCAACCATCGATTTTACCGGCACCTCTCACCAGAACGAGGGCAACTATAACGCACCTGCAGCGGTTTGTAAGGCTGCGGTTTTGTACGTGTTCAGGACTCTGGTGAACGATGAAATTCCACTCAATGAGGGGTGTCTTAAACCACTGAATATTATAATCCCTGAAAAAACAATGATCAGCCCCGTGTATCCTGCTGCAGTGATCTCCGGCAACACTGAAGTTTCCCAGGCTGTCACAGATTGTCTCTTCGGAGCCCTTGGAATTCTGGCTTCTTCCCAGGGAACTATGAATAATTTTGTTTATGGCAATGAAGACTATCAGAATTATGAGACTATTTGCGGTGGCACCGGGGCAGGCCCCGATCACCATGGCACCAGTGCGGTTCATTCCCATATGACCAACACGAGGATGACAGACCCTGAGGTTGTGGAGTGGCGTTTTCCAGTTATTCTTGGCTCGTTTGCCATAAGAAAAGGCTCTGGTGGTAAAGGGAAATATCTAGGCGGTGATGGAGTTGTGCGTCGCATGCAGTTCCTTGAGCCGATGACGGCTACTATTCTTTCATCCCACCGAGAAACAAAGCCGTATGGGCTCGAAGGAGGAAAGGATGGGAAATGTGGTGAAAATAGTGTGGTGAGAAAAGACGGCACGGTAATTTCTTTAAAGGGTAATGACGAAGTTGAGATGGATGCTGGTGATATTTTTGTAATTAAGACTCCTGGCGGCGGTGGGTTCGGCGGAGTAAATGAATAGGATTTGATTTGCGCCAATAGATATATAATATCTCAGCACCGTAAATGGGAAAAAATATCAATGATTGGGGTAAAATATGTTCTGGGGCGTTTGTATATAATAAAAATGAAAGGAAATCTCTGGCTTTCTGTGATTGATGAGATTAAAAGAGCATTAGTACCTTATAAATTATTTTCTGTGTTTTTGTGGCAGAGATAAGCGTAGACTTCGAAATAATTTGGTGAAGGTGCTTATCCAAGCATTTTAAAAAATTCCGATTTATTCGGGTTAGGTACAAATAGTGTCTGGTATTATTGTCATTGGTAAAATGAGAAAAAATAATTTGTACGACAACAAAAACATTTTAAGGAGTAGGAACCTAATGAATAAAACTGAACTTGTAGATCAAATTGCAGCCTCAGCGGATATTACCAAGAAAGAAGCAGAGAGTGCTCTGCAAGCCTTTATGGATGCAGTTACTGATACCATGAAAAAAGAAGATAAGTTAACATTGATTGGATTTGGCACATTCTCTATCTCCAAGCGCGCTGCAAGAGAGGGCCGTAATCCTCAGACAGGAAAAACAATTAATATTCCAGCTAAGAATGTAGTGAAATTCAAGGTAGGAAAGAAGTTGGATGAGGTGGTTCAGTAGGTTTGACCCGTTATGGATATTCTGGCAAAAGATCTGGATGATTTAAAATACGCTAAATCTTTACTGGAAAATTTAGGGCTAGCTGCGAAAATCACCAATTTTCTTGGTACCCCCCTTGAGAAAGGCTTTGATCTCCTACCCGCCAATTGGGCTGATGTCGTATCATCCAGCACCAGAAAAGCATTGCTTGTCGCCGTCGATTCTGCAATTTTGACGCTGAAAAGCAAACGGGAAGGGGATCATTCCGCCAATACTCTCCATAAAATAATGGTGGCCGGTTCCGGTGCTGTTGGCGGATTTTGCGGATTGCCAGCATTGCCTCTGGAGCTACCGGTTTCAACCACCATTATGATGCGATCTATTGCTGATATTGCCAGGAGCGAAGATCACTTAATTTCTGACCCTCTCGTGAAAGTTGCGTGTATAGAGGTTTTTTCCCTAGGTGGCCCTGGTGCAAATGATGATGCGGTTGAAACAGGCTATTTTACGGTTCGCTCCGGGCTTGCAAAATCTGTATCTGAAGCAGCGCGCTATCTGGCAAAAAATGGTTTGATAGAAAAAAATTCACCTGTTCTTATTAAGCTTATTTCACAAATTGCTTCCAGATTCGGTATCCAGGTTTCAGAGAAAATGGCAGCACAGGCGATTCCGGTACTTGGTGCCGCCGGTGGCGCTATAATTAACACCCTGTTTATGGACCATTTTCAGAGCATGGCCCGTGGCCATTTTACTGTTTTACGGCTTGAGAAAAAGTATGGTGCAGATACAATAAAACAGGTCTACATGATGTTGTAACTTGTCTCGCTGAAATTATTACCTATGGAGGATGCTATGAATAACTGGTACATCGCAGTAAACGGTGAACAGCAGGGCCCTTTTGATCAGCAGCACATCAGGCAGAACCTTGCCGCTGGACAATATGATCAGGCGACACTCGTTTGGACTGAAGGATATCAGAATTGGGTGCCAATTTCCCAGGCCCCTGAGTTACATCAACCAACCACTCCACAGCCACCTCCGACAAGCAGCCAGACTATAGCCCATGAGATTGATTATGAGATCCATGGCAACGAGATGCAGTTTGTTGAAATTGAGCTTGATCCTGGAGAGAGTGCTGTTGCTGAGGCCGGGGCGATGATGTTCATGTCCGATGGTATCGTCATGGAAACTGTTTTTGGAGACGGGAGTCAGCAGAATGAACAGAGTGATTTTATGGGTAAAATGCTCGGTGCTGGCAAGCGTCTGATAACGGGGGAGAGCCTTTTTATTACTGTCTTTACATATAATGGCCATAGTGGCAAAGGTAGAGTAGGGTTTGCAGCCCCGTACCCGGGAAAGATTCTGCCACTTGATCTGTCAAATTACAATGGTCAGCTTGTCTGTCAAAAAAATGCTTTTCTCTGTGCCGCCAAGGGTGTTTCCATTGGTGTTGCTTTTCAGAAAAAGATAGGTACCGCACTTTTTGGTGGAGAAGGTTTTATCATGCAGAAGCTCGAAGGTGACGGGTTAAGTTTTATCCATGCGGGTGGAACCATCTTAGAACGTGATTTACAGGCAGGTGAAACTTTGCGGGTGGATACGGGCTGTCTGGTGGCTCTGACCAGTTCTGTGACCTATGATATAGAGTTTGTTGGCGGTATTAAATCAGCCATCTTTGGCGGGGAAGGATTTTTCTACGCAACCCTGCGTGGTCCAGGCCATGTCTGGCTGCAATCCCTGCCGTTTTCACGATTGGCTGGTAAAATTCACCAGGCTACTCCGGGGAATGCTGGTTCATCCGGGGTCGGAGAAGGATCTGTGCTTGGGGAATTGGGCAATATTTTTCAGCGGTAACCATGAATTGGCCAGTGCGGGGACTGGCCAATTTTTAAAGTGGTCTACAGTTCTTTTTCAATAAATTGTTTCACGTTTTCTGAAAGTGACAGGGCCGATGCCAGTTGATCGAGCCACTGCCTTTCTTCTGCGGTGTCAACTATAATAGTAGACGCCGCCAGGCTGTACATTGTCTGGGCAATAAGGGGGTCATTTATGTCAGAAACCAGTTCATCTATCCCTTTAGGATGGTGCAGTTGAGCGAGCAGAAACTGTTTTTCTTCCTTATCCAGCCCCTGTTGCTGCAGCTTTTCTAGAATCCTCATCTCTTCATCACTGTCAAGATCTCCATCGGCGTGAGCAGCTGCGACCATAGTCTGGATCAATCTGACCGCGAGTTCCTGTTCAGCTGCCTGGGGGATAGATTGTGCAGGGGGCTCTTGTGCTGTTCGGGGGGTCCACTCCGGTGCTGGAGGAGTTATTTGTGAGCCAGGAAGAGGTGGAGGGGCAGCCGCCGAAGGGGATGGTGGCACCGCTTGCGACTGGATTGTGTTTTGGGTAGTTTGAGGCGTGGGTGGAATCTGTCCCTGTGTTGTCGCCGGGGTTTTGTTTTTCAGTATTTCATAGGCACCAATGCCAAGACCGATTGCGGTCACCAGTCCTTTTCCGGATGTGAGACCGCCCAGCATTCCGCCCATCAAATCGTCACTTTTTTTCCGTTTCTTTTTTTTCTTCTTTTTACCAGTGCTGCTTTGCATGGTTCCGGCCAGTATCTTACTCAGTAGTTTCTCGGCGTCTATCATAATTTATCATCCTTGAATTGTTTTAACGCGACAGGGTGATATCAACTTGCAATTCATCGGCCATGGCGCTTAAATCATCTTCAACTTTATCAAGCGAGATCTCCTTTGGAACCTGGATATGGATATCCATGCAATGGATTGTGGCACCGCTTTCCGGAGAGGCCTTTGATGTGGAGTTCAGGTGGAGGATGTTTAGCTTATTATTTGCAAGGAACAGGCTTGTTTTATAGACGATTCCAGCCTGGTCCAATCCTTCGATATTCAGTGTGCAGGTTTTGAAGCCATTTTTTGATTTTTCCTCCCTCGGTGGTAACGCTCTGACGAAGGCTGAGATCCCTTTCTCCCGTTCCAGGCGCCTGCACTCGCTTGACAACAGCTCTTCAATATTATTTTCTTTACAGGTAAAGAGCAGGTTTAAAGTGAATTCGTCGGACAATATATTCATTGTCGTATCTTCGAGGTTGCAGTCATTGTCATAGAGCAGGCGGGTTACATCGGCTACGATACCTATCCGGTCTCTACCAAAAGCGGTCATTATATAGCGGTCACTCATTGTCATCTCCTAACCCCGATATGCGGGAATGCTTGGAAAGAATGCCTTAGAACTTACTCGCGATTTTAACGCCAAGGCATTCGTCTGGTGTCTTGATTTTGTCGATAGATTACGACAATTCATGACCATCAATGTAACCCGATGAGAAAAAAACCGCCAGTCACAGCTGAAAATGAATGGTTTTCGCGATCGATTTGCTTCCTATATCAATTTGTAGGATAATGTTATCAACATGGCTGGCGAGTACCATTATTTTGCCACCAAGTAGCAGAATAAATAGTGAAAATGAGATTTACTGATAAGAGGTGAATAAATGTCCTTCAGGACAATGAGTTTGATAGTCAAGCTGAGCTTAGGATTTGCCATTATTGTTGCTCTGACGATGGTAGTTGGTTTTGTATCTGTTAAAAATATCACCAGACTGTCTGGTTTGACAGAGAGGCTGTATAACCACCCGTTTGCTGTAAGCACCGCCATTATACGAATTGAAGGAAATATGGTTGCGATGCACAGATCGATGAAAGATGTTGCCTTAGCTGAAGATAATGCTGGCATTAATGCAGCATCTGTGAAAGTCGATGCAAATGAACAGCAGGTTTGGCAGGATTTTAAAATTATAAAAAACCGCTTTCTCGGAGACAAGACATCCATTCAACATCTGGAAAAAGCCTTTAAAGACTGGAAACCAATCAGAGATGAAGTGATTGAGTTCATGCATAAAGGTAAAAAGCTAGAGGCCGCCACCATTACCAAAACAAAAGGTGCCCGCCATCTGGCATCATTAATTAGTCTGACACGAGACTTTGAGGAGTTTGCAAACAGGAAGGCAAAGGAATTTTACAGCACTGCGGTTGAAACAAAAAATGACTCAATCATCTATACCTACATACTTACAATTATAGCTATTTTTTTCTCATTTCTGATCGCTTTTCAGATTACCAGAAATATTTCGGTTCCTGTCTCTGATCTGACAGAGATGTTGCTAAAGGCGTCTGAAGGAGACTTGGAAGATGATGTAGTAATTGACCGCAACGATGAACTAGGTCAGATGGGGCGTTCCTTTCAGAAAATGATTGAGACTCAGCGTGAGATTGCCGGGCTCACAGATGAAGTGGCTAAGGGGAACTATTCTGTCACTATCCAACCACGCTCAGATAAAGATCGACTGGGCTTTTCTCTTGGCAATATGACGACTAGACTTGCTGAAATGAGCGCAATGCATCAGGAGCAGATCTGGTTGAATCAATCCCTGACCGAATTGGTTGGAAAAATAAGAGGAAAACTTGACCTGTTCGAAGTCGCAGAAGATATCTGTGAGTATCTGGCTGAAAAATTAAGAGCTCAGGTCGCCTCATTTTATATTTTGGAGGAGAGTGGTGATTTGATATTGCATGGGGATTATGCCTTTCATCTCCGTAAAAGTTTATCAGACAAGGTCCGTATAGGGCAGGGGCTGCTGGGGCAAGCGGCGAGAAGTGGTAAGCTGATTTCTATAACGGAGGTACCGGATGATTATATCAGGATAAGCTCATCACTTGGGGACACCCGTCCTGCAAATATTGTTGTAAGTCCGTTTTTACATGAAGGTAAGGTCAAAGGTGTGGTGGAGTTTGCTTCACATTTGGTAATTGATGGTAATCGATTAAAATTGTTAAAAAAATCAATGGAGAGTGTCGGTGTTGCAGTGAGTGCAATTCAAGTCCATCTGCAGATTAATTCTTTACTGGAAGAGACTCGTAAAAATAATAATACATTGCAGTCCCAACAGGAGGAGTTGAGGGCTGTTAATGAAGAGCTTGAGGAGAAAGCTAAATCTTTACTGGATTCCGAGGCCGAGCTGCAATCCCAACAGGAAGAATTGCGTGTAACAAATGAGGAGCTTGAGGAAAAAAACAGGTCCATGACGGACAAGCAAAAAGAAATTGAGCAGAAAAATATCGATCTTGAAGATATAAGAAATCATTTGGAATTAAAGGCAAGGGAATTGGAGACCAGTGGCAGATATAAGTCCGAATTTCTGGCCAACATGTCACATGAGTTGAGAACCCCCCTGAACAGCCTTCTTATTCTTGCTCAGGATCTGAGAAACAATAAGGATAAAAACCTCACTGAAGTTCAGCTGCAATCTGCAGAGGTGATTTATAAGGGTGGTAACGATCTGTTGAAATTGATCAATGAAATTCTTGATCTCTCCAAAATAGAAGCCGGTCAGATGACGGTCAATCCAGGAACAGTGCCTTTTACCGATATTAAAAATAGTCTTCTTCGTCAGTTTGACCAGATGGCGCAGGAAAAAGACATAGGCTTTGAGGTCCACCTAAACAGAAATTTGCCTGGGACCATAACCACCGATTTTCAGAGGCTTGAACAGATATTGAGAAATCTCTGCTCAAATGCCATCAAATTTACTCAAAATGGCAAGGTAACTGTTGAAGTAACAACCGCCGACGATGGTTGCGATGGGGTAGTGGATGGTGGGCAGCCTGCAGTTCTTTTTATGGTGAGCGATAGTGGTATTGGAATCCCAAAATCAAAACAGTCAGAAGTATTTGAAGCATTTAAGCAGGTCGATGGTTCCACCTCGCGGGAATATGGCGGTACCGGGTTGGGCCTGTCTATCTCCAGGGAATTGGCAACTCTGCTGGGTGGGGTGATAACTCTTGAAAGTGAATCGGGTAAAGGGGCAGTTTTCAGGCTTTATTTGCCTCTTTCAATAAAGGAACAGCCGCGTGTAGGGGAAGGGGTGGTAGAAACAGGAGCTCGAATTGCCCAAACCAACGCAGCTGCAGTGGTTGAGGGTTTACAGTCAGGAAAGTTTGTTGAGGCCCCTGCAATTGAAGACGACAGGATCACTATAGACGAAAACGATAAAATTATTCTGGTAATTGAAGATGATCTGGAGTTTGCAACAACACTGAAGAGATTCTGCGCAGAACGGAATTTTCGTTTTTTGCATGCTGGTGACGGATTTACGGGGCTGATTCTGGCTGAACAATATCGCCCTGACGGGATAATACTGGATATTAAGCTTCCGGGTTTATCGGGTTGGGAGGTGTTGGAAAGCTTGAAAAAGAACGAAAAAACAAGGTCTATCCCTGTTCACATCATGTCTGTAGATGATACGCCGGACCAGGCTGCCAGTATGGGAGCCATCGGCTTTCTAAATAAGCCCGCAACCCTTGAAAGTCTGGACACCGCATTTAAAAAAATTGAATCGATTTTTTCAAGAGATGTAAAAGAATTACTGGTGGTGGAAGACGATGATACTTTGAGGTCTGCCATTGTGAAGCTTATTGATGACAGTTCTGTTAATATTACCGCTGTAGAGTCCGGTGCAGCAGCAGTGGAAAAGTTAAAGGATGGCAGGTACGATTGTATGATTCTCGACCTGACTCTTCCCGATAAAAGTGGTTTTGATGTGCTGGAAGAGTTATCGGCTCTAGATGAAATTGTAAAACCACCGGTAATTATTTATACGGGGAAAGAGTTAAGCCGAGAGGAGGAGTGGAAACTTAAAAAAGTAACCAGCTCGATAATTTTAAAAACAGCGTATTCAACAGAGAGACTACTGGATGAAACCGCTCTGTTTTTACATAAAGTGACTTCGGAGCAGCCCAGTAACGAGTTGAGAAAGCTGGAACAAAAAAGTTTAGAAGAAGAGTTTACTGGGCGCGAAGTCCTTTTAGTTGACGATGATATGCGTAATTTGTTTGCGCTCAGTAAAATATTACAGGATAAAGGGTTTAAGGTGCATCAGGCTGCAGATGGTGAAAAAGCACTGGAAATCTTGCACAGTGAAAAGCATGTTGAACTGGTTTTAATGGATATTATGATGCCGGTGATGGACGGTAATGAGGCGATCCAACGTATTAGAAATATGGATAAATACAAGAAAATTCCTATTATCGCTCTCACGGCTAAAGCCATGCCGACCGACCGGCAAAAATGTATTGAAGCGGGTGCATCTGACTATATTCCTAAGCCTGTTGATATGAACAATCTATTCTCATTAATACGAATCTGGTTATGAATAAGAAAATTCTGATCGTCGATGACAGGCCAGAGAACCTTTTAGCCCTTGAGCGGGTGCTGGCAGAGACAGGAGTTGAGTTTGTCAGGGCTGGTTCTGGAAACGAGGCACTGGCTCTCACTCTCGATAACGATTTTGCTCTTGCTCTGGTAGATGTTCAGATGCCGGATATGGATGGCTATGAGACCGTTGAATTGATGAGACTTCAGGGTAAGACACGCTATCTTCCAGTAATTTTCATTTCCGCTATCTGTAATACAGAAGACCACTTCATCAGGGGGCTGGAAACTGGCGCCGTGGATTTTATTGCTAAGCCGATCGTTCCTCTGTTGTTACTTGGTAAGGTGAAGAATTTTCTCGACTTACATGAACAGAAAAGAAGTCTTGAACTAATGGTTAAAGAGCGGGAGAAACGTGAGAAAACCTTTAAACAACTGGCAGAGGGGTTGATTGGCGGGGTCAACGACGAGGAGGTATACAGCTATATCATCTCCACCTGCAGGACTATTTTTAACACAGAACACGCCATGGTGGGGAGGCTGGTTGGAGATGGTACTGTCAAATCGTGCGCCAGTGTTGTCAATAACGAGATCAGTGATTCAATTGCTTATGCTTTGAAGGGCACAGTTTGTGAGGAGACCATCTCAAAAGGGGTTTGTTTGTATCCGGATGGAGGAGTGCAGAGCCTGTTTCCAGAGGATGGGACTCTTTCCGTAATGGGGATTGAATCGTATGTAGGTGTCTGCCTTAAGGACAGCCACGGCAAAGCCATTGGTCTTTTGAAAGCATATTCCAGCACCCCTTTACTGCTACCTGATTATGCCAGTGAGGTTCTGGAGATCATCGCTGGTCGGGCCGCTGCGGTTATCGAGCGCCAGATAGCGGATGAGGCAAGGTTGCTCTTACAGGAACAACTACAGCAAGCCCAGAAGATGGAAGCTATCGGAACCCTTGCCGGTGGTATCGCCCATGATTTTAATAATATTTTAACTCCGATCATGGGTTTTGCCGAAATGGCCAGAGAATCTGTGGCTGTTGATGATCCTTTACGCAAAGATCTTTCCCAGGTGTTGGAAGCCTCGGTTCGAGCCAAGGAGCTGGTTCAGCAAATCTTGACTTTCAGTCGCCAGTCAGGCCAGGAACCCCGGCCGCTTTATGTCCATCTTGTTCTCAAGGAAGCGTTAAAACTGTTGCGAGCTACCATCCCCACCACAATCACAATTCGGGAGGATATTGATCAGGATTGCGGAATGATAAACGCCGATCCCACAAAGATTCATCAGGTGGTGATGAATCTTTGCACCAATGCATATCACTCCATGAGAAAGGAGGGTGGGGTGATGACAGTTACCCTGAGTAAGGCTGAAATACAAGCATCGGCACCTGAAGATCAAGAACTGCAACCAGGTCCCGGAGAGTTTATAAAATTCCAGGTTGCTGATACCGGTTTGGGTATGGACAAAGCCACCCTTGATAAAATTTTTGAGCCATATTTTACCACCAAGTCTCAAAATGAGGGAACCGGTCTTGGATTGGCTGTGGTCCATGGGATTGTCGAACATTGTGGTGGGGCCATTTCAGTTTTCAGTGAACAGGGCAAGGGAAGTACTTTTACCGTATATTTCCCAAGGAGTACGACGAAAACACCTGCCGTCGAGCAAGGGGAGGGGGGCACAATTACCACAGGAGAGGAGCATATACTACTGGTTGATGATGATGAGCAGATCGGTAAAATGATGTCCGCGATGCTTGAGCGAGGAGGATACCGGGTTTTAAAATTTATGAATCCAGTCGATGCATTGGATCATTTTGCTGCCCAACCAGATCAGTTTGATCTTGTCATTACCGACATGACAATGCCGGAGATGACCGGAACCCAGCTTGCAAAGAGAATTCTCGATTTAAAAACGGGTGTCCCTATTCTTTTGTGTACCGGCTACAGTGAGTCGACAGACCATGAACTGTCAAAGTCACTCGGCATACAGGGATATTTAATGAAGCCGGTTTCAAGAAAAGATCTATTTTCAAAAATCAGGGAGTTATTGGATGGATCTTGACAAGCAAAAAGTGGAGATTGATCTGTTGCTTGAAGCTCTTTTTCGGCTCTATGGATATGATTTTCGCAACTATGCAAAAGCCCATATCAGGAGGAGAATTCTTCACAGGTTAGAGGCTTCTGGCCTAGAAAGTATCTCTCTTCTGCAACATAAAATTCTTTACGATCAGGATTTTTTGAATGTTCTGCTTGCTGACCTGTCCATCAATGTTACCGAAATGTTTCGGGACCCCAAGTTTTTCCAGGCAGTTCGAAACCTTCTTGTGCCTAGGCTCGAAACCTATCCTTTTATCAAAATCTGGCATGCAGGTTGTGCCACAGGAGAAGAAGTATACTCAATGGCAATCGTGCTCAAAGAGGAAGGTCTTCTTGAGAGTAGCCAACTCTATGCAACTGATTTTAGTAGTACTGCTATTGAAAATGCAAAAAGCGGTATCATTTCCACGGATTCGGTGAAGAAATTTACCGGGAACTATCAAAAATCCGGAGGGAAACAGTCCTTTGCCGGGTATTTTACGGCACGATATGAATATGCAAAATTAAATGAATCTCTCCTGGAAAAAACCACCTTTGCAGAGCACAATCTGGCAAATGATTCTGTTTTCGGTGAAATGAATATGATTATTTGTCGGAATGTTCTTATCTATTTCAATAAAAAGCTGCAGGACCGGGTTATAGAACTATTTTATAAAAGCTTGTGTCCGGGTGGTTTCCTGTGCCTGGGTTCAAAAGAAAATCTACAGTTCAGCTCCCTGGCGGATAACTTTACCCCGCTGGATCAAGCGGAAAAAATCTATATGAAAAAATACCAGTAAACCATGGAATATCGGCTTATTGTTATGGGCACATCCTATGGTGGAATGAAAGCTCTTGGAACGATTTTGCCCGCTCTGCCCGAAAATTTTCCGCTGCCGATTGCTATTGTCCAGCATTTGAGTGCAGATTCTGATAGTTATATGGTTGGTCATCTCAACAGTGTATGTAAAATTCAGGTGAAAGAAGCTGAAGAGAAAGAGCTATTACAATCAGGGGTAGCCTATATTGCCCCTGAGGATTATCATCTTCTGGTTGAGGATGATATGAGCCTGTCTCTGGCAGCGGATAACAAGGTTAATTTTTCCCGCCCTGCCATTGATGTCCTTTTTGAGACAGCCGCTTTCTCCCTTGGTCCACTCGTTATTGGGGTTATTTTGACCGGGGCGAATACTGATGGAAGCATCGGGCTGAAGAAAATAAAAGAAGGCAACGGCCTGGCAGTTGTGCAGAGTCCCGAAACTTCAGTGGCGAGTGCAATGGTTGTAGGGGCAATTGAGAAAGTTGCTGTGGATTATATTTTGCCGCTTTCTGAAATTGCTCCCTTCCTCATTGAGCTGACCAGAGTTAATCGGTCCTGCTGAGTCAGCCATTATCTACTATACCTTGCCGCTTTTTAGCGGTTTTTGGACCTACGTTTTTCTCAAAGAACATATCACCGTCTTGCATCTCACAAGCGCTCTGTTGATCGCTTCCGGCATCGCTATCGCAAATCATAAACGAAAAAAGTAAGTTACCCTGGCCTTGACGTTCCAGGCTGTTGCTTAAAGAAAACGATGATTTTTTGCTTGACCAGCTAGTGTATATTGTATACAATCATAACGGTGCTTCGTGGTAAAGAGGAAAAGTCGTTTAACTTAAGTCAATGCCGGAGGAAGTCAGATGTTGAAAACAAAAAAGGCTATTTTGTTAGGGGTTGCTTGTGCAATGTTTTTGATGGTAGCTGCTCCAATGAGCGGGGTTTGCGCCGATAAAAAGGTGTATAAACTCAAATTTTCCTGGAATGACATCTGGGGACCAAAGTTTCGAGCCTCCCAGGTTTACCGACCTGAAGGTGAAATGCAGAGGATGCTTTATAAGAAAAGCGATGGTCGTATTCAGCTGGAAATCATTCCCCGCATGTTTCCCTCGGGAGATATGTTAATGGCGGTTGCTAAGAAAAAAGCTGATATGGGTGATATTGCAATGCCTTGGCTTTCAGGAACATATCCGATTTGGAACTGGGGTGAAATTCCAGGTATCGTAAATGAAAATCCGGTTCAGGGTCTGGCAGAAGAGCTCGCAGTATACCAGGACCCAGAAGTTATAAAAATTTTCGATAAGACCCTGACAAAATATGGTCTGAAATTTTGGTTTGTCACCCAGTGGGATCCGGCAAACGGTATCTGGAGTAACAAAGACATCCAGTCTCTTGAAGATCTCAAAGGAATGAAAATTCGAGTAGGCGGTTATTTACCTACCCAGGGAATTAAAGCACTGGGCGCAAGTCCTGTCACCATTGCCGGCTCCGAACTTGCTCCTGCAATGATGGCCGGAACCATTGATGGTGTTCTCACCAGTCTCGGATATGGCTATTCCATCGGTCTTGGTAAGGTTTCCAAGTATTTCTCTCTTACCCCTCTGTCACCAACCTGGACAGCGGTAACCGTTATCAACCTCAAGGCGTACAACGCCCTGCCTGAAGATTTGCAGAAGGTTGTCATGGATACCGGTCGCGAACTGCAACAGATGGTTTCTCTTTCCACCACCGCTGAATATGTCATGAGTCTTGATACAGTAGATCTCTCTGGAGTCAAAAGGACAAGGTTGGATGAAAAAGATCTCGCTAAAGTCACAGCAGCAGCAGAGACTGTTGAAAAAGAGTGGCTCAATGCCGATGGCCCATGGAAGGATGAACGCCCTGAGATGTTAAAGGCTGTTAAAAACGCTATTAAAAACTATAGAGATTTTACTGGCAAATAATTACCTGCTAAAAGAGTTGAAAACGATACCGGCAGAATATTTTTCTGTCGGTAACCGACTAACCCTGGTAAACAGGAAAACGAGTCAGGATAAGTACCTG
>JAAELB010000941.1 GCA_024227155.1 Desulfobulbaceae bacterium | reverse complement strand
TGTCCCTGGACGAGGTGGAGGTGTTGGTGATACCGTAGGTCCGGCTATAGCTTTCAGAGTTATTTGTAGTGTCACTACTTGAATCACTGTACGTTTTGCCACCCGTTAGACTGCCGTCCATAACAGAGAGATTTTGAAGCAGCATGTTCCAGTTGAGGCCGATTGAGGAGTGATCATTAAGCTGAACCTCAAGGATCTTGGCTTCAATGGCAACCTGCTTATATAATTCTTTTTTTAGGGACTTGAAATAGGCGTCGAGTTTTGTCAACAGGGGACGTGGTGCAGTCACTGTGATTAAACCGACAGGCTTGTCTATATAGTAGGTGTTCTCGGCTGAGGACCTGCGGAATGTGGCGCTGGAAGACTGCTCTCCGCTACTTCCTTCAGATGCTGTATTATCTTCATTAGTTATGTCTGATTCCTGGGTGTTGGTTGCTTCAACAGAATCTGTGGACCAGATGTTGAGAATAGAATTAAGGTTATTTTCAATGCTATTCCAGGTGTCAAATTCAATGCCGCCTGGTTGTCCGTCCCTGAGATTACTGATTGCTACACCTTCCGTAGATAACGAAATCTCTCCAGCAACATTGGTGCTGCTTTCATCCCCACCAGAACCACCTAAGACATCACCACCGGTGTTAGTCTTGTAGGTTTGTTTGATAAAAGGCATAGCAATATGGAACTGCTTTGTCTCTTTAAATTTTACGATTATTGTAGAACCCTGCATCACATGGTGATAATCAACCTGTCTCAGCAAGTTGTCCAGGGCTTCGAAAAAATCATCGTTTGCATTGATATCAACATCAACCAGCACATTGCGATCAACGTCGCTGGACCAGGAGACATTCATGCGTTTAAGAGAAGCCAGCCTTTTTAATATATCCCAGAGGGGTTGGGGGCCTTTCGTTGATGTTATCCTGGCACCGACTTTGACTATGCTTTCCTCGGCCATTTGGATTTCTTCAGTAGCCTGTCTGTCGACAACATAGGAGGCAGTCTGATATTTGATCGGCAGGGTGGCAGGAAGAGGAGGGGCTTGAGGGGTCTGCTCAAGAGGTTCTAGGGATTCCTGAGAAACATCAGCACTCTGTTTCTGTTGTTGGTCTGTGACACAGGAACTCAGTAACAGCGATAGTAATAATATGCTACTGAACAGGAAAAAATATTTTATGGACTTCATAAAAGACCTCTGAGACTAAAAATTTATACTAAATCGAGTTTAAAATTAAAAAATATTACTTAATATCTTTTGCAGCCAATCGGCCTTCGATATATTTCTTTAAATCTGGGCGTAACTGGAAACCGGAAGCCAGGATGGATAGATATTGCTGCGTAGCGTCTTTACCTAAGCCTAGTTTGTCCAAAATTCTGGCTTTTGCTATCATCGTGTCGATGGTTTCGCCATAATATTCATGATATTTGTCGATAAGGGTGAGGGCTGCGTCGTTTTGTCCGTTATTCTCACTAAAGGCGGCATAGCTGACGAGGGCCTCTTTCATAGGAGGATTGTCACTGATGCTTTCGGTAAAGTACTCATTGGCCTCAGAGATCCGCTGCATGTTTGCAGAACCAATTGCTGCGTATAATGATGCATCCCTGTTTTGTGTATCGATCGCCAAGGTCTTTTTGGCATAAAAAACCGCTTTTGCATTCATTCCTAAATTGACAAGATATAAGGACGCCATACGATTACTTATCTTTGAATTACCCGGCCACAGTTCAAGCGCTTTATCATAAATCATTATTGCGTTTTCGTATTCTTGTCTTTGCTCTAATGATTGTGCTTTGACTATGAGCTCTTTAGCCATTACCACTTCCTTAGACTGGCTGATGGTTTTTTCTATTATAAGAGCTTCCTGCTGAATGACTTCAATATCAGCTTCAAAAGCGAGGTTGTCTTCTGCGCGTGTTGGCCACAAAAATTCTTTTTTGGATGGATATATTACAATTGTATTGAACTTTTCTTCCTTTTTAAGATCCATCAAGTTGAGGATGATATCAAGAGCGAAATCCCAGGGCACATCGTTAAGAGCTAAGGTAAGGGAGCCTGCAACGTCTTCATCAATAATAATATTTAGATCAGTAATTTCTCTAAAAAGCCTGAAAACATTGTGGATATCAATTTTATAAAAATCGACACTTATACGCTGCTTTTTGTAGCCTGAAAAAGAAAAGTCATCTTCAAGGGAAGCAACCTTGTCTGAGGTTGCCTTTGAAATAATATCCTCTGGATCCTGGCTGAGGAGCTCTTCGGAGGAGGTAATAAGCTTGTCCAGTGTGGTATCTCCACCTTCTACACCTTGGTTTCCAGTAGACTTTGAGCCTGTTTCATCAATTACAACATCGAGGCCAGAGGCTGAGGGAGCAACGCTGTATTTAAATAGTTCCATTTCAGCGGAATCAAAGACGATACGTGCACCATCGCCCCTTGGCGCAACTCTGATTTTGGCTACAGAAGTTCCAACCCTTTTCTCTCGAACAAGTTCATTAATGGCCACATTATCAATGTCGATATACATGCGTGGAGGCTTGTTTGCGCCACTGCCGATGGTATCTACGGTGTAATTTTCAATTGGTCTGTTGGATACAATTGAGATGGTAGTGCTGTTAGGGGTTGAGACAACATTAAAGTCCTGAAGTGCCGTCACCCCCTGGAGTTTACCTGACTGACTATTCTCAACTCCTGCCGTAGCGGGAGCAAAGGCGATTTGCAAACCGAGAGCAGTGTCGGTTACTTCGTAATCGTGTGAGTCTGTTAATTTGAAAACAAACCTTTTGATTTTAGGATCCTGGTTCTCAAGATTTTCAAGTGACAGAGTTGCAAATGAATTAGGGGGAATTTGAGCTGTGTCGCTCGATAAATTTTCTGCCCAGAACGCACCTGCAATATCTACAACGATCCTGAACGGTGAAAATCTTTCAGTCACAGTATAGACGGGTTTTGTTGTCCCCTTAATTTCATAGAGCAGTGTGTTACTATCCAGTTTTGCCTCAATAGCTGCAATTTCGTAAGAAACAGATGTTTCTGATTTTGCAATATCTGCATGAAACATGAATAAGATGCAAAATGCGATGAAAACAGCCGGTTGTATTTTTTCTAGCCATTTAAGCATTTTCTATTCTTCTCCCTCTTTCTTAAGTATCATCACCACTTCTGTGATAATTTTCTTTCCCGCACGAGTTACGGCAGTCTCTTCAATTATTACTTTGTTAGAAGCGATATCTCTGACAGCGCCTCGTCTCCCAATTTTAGTTCCTTCTGTGAGGATGTATCCCTTTCCAGTGAAATCTTCAACCATGGCAATGTCCTCGTTACCTTTTTGCATGAGGGCAACGAGGGTTAATTGGCCAGGCTCAAAAAGCTGCATTCCGCTGAGTGGATCGCTTGCCTCAACTATTTCATTCATGTCTATTAGCGTTTTGGTGGATGCCGCCTTTTCGCTTATAAATGGTACAAAAGGATCTGATCGATTATCAAGGACATAGTCAAATAATTCAACGGCTGGTTTTGGTTGCGGAACTGCTTCTTTAGTCTTGTTGTCTGCAGCAGTGACTTGTATCGTTCCCATAACCAGGATCGTAAAGGTTACACAAAATATATTACGAAGTGTGACCCTGGGCGATTTAGAATTTGAATATATAGTACAATAGCTCATGAAATTCACTTTTTCGGCGGCTTAGGGAGTTCAATATTAGTAAATCGATAGGTTAAAAGCTTACAATCGGATTTTAATAACATTTCGCCACCCTCTTTTTTAGGTGAGCTCATCTTGACGTTGGTGACTGATACAATTCTTTCAAGTTTACTCACTTGATCAAAAAAGAATCCCATATTGTGATATGGACCTCTGACATTTATCGATACAGGAATTTCAGAATAAAAATCTTTAGGTACATCCGGCAGAGGTTTGAAGGTATTAAAGTCAAGGCCGGCTGTTCTGCCCAGTGAAGAAATATCTTTTAACAGTTGTGGGATTTCTTTTTCTTTAGGTAAGAGCACCGCAGTTTCCAGAAATCTAGCCTCGGCAATTCTAAGTTCCTCCTCGAATTTAGCCAGGTTAGACGCCTTTCTCTTAACTTCTTTTATCTGTTTTTGTATGCTTGCTTTCTGGTTGTTTAGACTGGCGATAGTTTTTGCCTTTGGGCTGTAATAAGCAAAATAGAATGCAACTGCTGGTAACAGTACAATTAAAACCGTTATCGCAAGTTTAACCTTTGGCTCAAGAGGAACAAATTTCTCATCAATAAAGGTTGTAAATGCAGAGTTGCTCGTTTTCATACGGTTATCCGATTATATTATTTTGCTGCCACCGACTCGTCTTTTTTGGCAATTGGTTGTGAAACCTTACAGTTCAATGAGAAACCTTTTAGGTTTCTTCCTGAAACCACTTTTAAAGAGGAGTTAGCTAATGAAACCTCCTGGACAAAAGGTGAAGCTTTTAAGTTGTCCATAAATTGAGCTACAGTCTGGTTATCAAGAGCTATACCTGAAAGTCTCAGCGATGTGTTCTGCTGCTGCAGGGTCGTAAGCCACATACGCTGATTGTCAATTCGGTTGGCAACTTCGTCGAGCACTCTAACAGTGAGTGAAGAATCTGTTTTGAGTTTTTTAATTATAGCAGTTTTTCTATCAAGTTCCAGGCGATCTTTTTTCAGCTTGGCGATTTTCTTTAAAGTCGGAGAGTAGGAATCTTTTTCTTTTTTCAATGCTGCGACTTCAGTAGTTAGTTTTGAAATTTTCTTAGCCTGCAAAAATCCGGTAGCCACCAGTAAACCAACAACGAGAAAAAACAGAACGATCATACTCGTTATCTGTTTCCGGGCTTTGGCTCGCTTTTTGAGTTGCCGGACGGGCAGCAGGTTTATTTTTAACATAGTGAACCTTTAGCGAGATTGTTAGTACCTTACTCCTGAAAATCTATCATAAAAAATAAGAAATCAGGAGATCGTTTTAAAATTAGGAACTTAAAGTAACCGGCAAGATACTTATCCAGGCACTTCAAAAGTTCCGATTTATTCGGGTTAGATAGCAGAAGTCCTGAGTGCTATGCCCGTGGCAATTGCCATTTCTGGTCCAACACTTTGTAGATACGCAGGATCTACCTTCTTTTTGTTTGATGCCATGTTTGCAAAGGGGTCAAAAAGTTCTACTTCAAGGTCTGTCTCCTGTGACAGAAATTCGGCTAAGCCAGTCACTTTAGCACCGCCTCCCCCCAGTATCAGTTTGCTCAACAATTGTTCGGGATTGTTGGCATGGTAGAGATCAATAGCTTTTTTGATCTCCAGGATCCATTGAGTGCAGGTTGCTGAATAAAGCTCTTCAATCTCGTCTTGCTTTTCCTCAACCGGAGAGAAACCTAATTTGAGTCGCTCTGCATCATCATACTCAAGATCCAGTATGTTTTGTATCTGCTCGGTAAGTTGCCTGCTTCCAACAATTATATCCCTCGCAACTACAGATACGCCCTGGGAGAGAATGTTGATATTCATCTTTGATGCACCAATATCTATAAGTGCAACATTAGCATTTTTCTGGTAGCTGTGTTCAAAACTGTTTTCAAAAGCAAAACCGTCAACATCGACAATAACCGGATTCAGGTTAAGGGTATTGAACATTTCAAGGTAATCATCAACAATTTCCTTTTTTGCTGCAACGAGCATGACGTCAGTTCTTTCATTGTCTGACTCAGCGGTTTGCAGATCCTGAAAATCGAGGTATACATCTTCAATATCAAAAGGGATATATTGCTCGGCTTCAGCCATGATATGTTCTTCGAGTTGGTCTTCTTCCATAACCATCAGATTGACTTTTTTGACGATGACTGAATAACCAGAGATCGAAAAGCCAATTTTTTTGTTTTTTATCTTCAGGTTTTTGAGAAGCACCGAGATTGCTTCGCTTACTATTTCTGGTTCATTCAGGGTGCCATCTTCAACAGCACCTTCTGGAAGTACGGCACTCCCAAGCGCAACAATTGAATAGCCGCCTGAAGCTTGTTTGAGTTGACACACCTTGATCGCATGTGAACCAATATCAATGCCAACTACCAGCTCTTTTTTTGATACAAATGGCATTCCCATGACAGTAGTGCTCGAAAAAAAAATTAAAATAATTATTGCAAAAGCTGATGAAGACATCCTCTTAAACATCTGATTTTGCATATAGATAAGGTCATTAGGGCACATATAAAAAAATTTGTCAAGAAAAACAACCGAGAGTGTTTACCATAATTGCTTATTTTACAAGTGGTTAAGGGTGTGATAAATTAGTTGATTATTGGGTTTGGTACAATATGTTGGGTTTGATGAGGATTTGCGTCGCGTATATGGTAGGGGGATGTAAATATATAAGGATATAGGAGTTTGTCCGAGAATAGGAATTTTGTTCAAAATCGAAGAGTTTTCATAAAATAAGCACAGCCATATACATGATATAGCGAGCATTATTTTTTGGACAATTCTGAAGAGTTTGGGCGAAAAGGCATTATCGGACAAGCTCCTAGGGAACTCACTTGTAATTGAGGCCCAATTCAAGTAGTTTTGGCGATGGTTTTTTCAATAATATTTTAATTTTACTTTTAAAGAGGTTCGAATTGACCAGTCCAGGACGTAAAAAATCTGTTTTCAGAGAATATTTTGAGGCTATCGTTATTGCCGTATTACTTGCTCTGTTCATAAGAACATTTGTAGTTCAGGCATTTAAAATACCGTCAGGTTCCATGTTACCCACACTCCTGATCGGAGATCACCTGCTGGTAAATAAATTCATATATGGCATTCGTATCCCATTTTCCGGGAAAATTATTGTCCCCATAGCAGACCCTGAAAAGGGCGATGTGGTGGTTTTCAAGTTCCCCAAAGATAGATCAATAGATTACATAAAACGAGTTGTTGGTACACCTGGGGATACTGTAGAAATCAAAGATAAAAAAATCTACATAAATGGATCGAAGGTTGAAGACCCCCATGGTCATGTAAACTCCGCCAATATTCTCAGCGGCAGTGCAAGCCCACGTGACAATTTCGGACCTGTTCTTGTACCGAAAGATCGTATCTTTGTGATGGGAGATAATCGAGATAACAGTTACGATAGTCGTTTCTGGGGTTTTGTTGATCAAAAAGATATTCTTGGAAAGGCCTTCATACTATACTGGTCCTGGGATATTGACAAATCCCTGCTGTCTGTCGAACGGTTTACCTCTGTACGATGGAGTAGACTGGCAAATTTAATCGATTGATATGGTAGAGTTATGTTAGAGACACTTCCTGTTGATTATCAGTTTCATCACCATCATATATTTGGAATTGAACAGCTGTCTGCCCAGGATATAACCCATATTCTTAACACAGCGCAGTCATTTAAAGAAATTTCAAACAGGCCAATTAAAAAGGTTCCTACGCTCCGGGGTAAGACAATCGTCAATCTCTTTTTTGAACCATCCACCAGGACCCGTATGTCCTTTGAGATTGCCGCAAAGAGAATGAGCGCCGACACCTTTAATATTTCTGCTTCGACAAGTTCCGCCACAAAAGGTGAAACACTCATCGATACCGCCAGAAATATTCAGGCGATGCAGCCGGATGTAATTATTATCCGTCACTCAAGTTCGGGAGCGCCTCAACTGCTGGCAAAATATATAGATGCTTCAGTTGTGAACGCGGGGGATGGGGCACACGAACATCCCAGTCAGGGACTACTTGATATGATGACTGTCCTTGATCATAAGGGACGGCTTGACGGTCTGAAAATTGCCATAATTGGAGACATTGCCCATAGCCGCGTCGCCATGTCCGATATTATCGGTTTTACCAGGATGGGTGCCCAAATTGCTGTCGCCGGACCCCTGACATTTATGCCGATGGATCTTGCAGGACTTGGGGTGGAGGTGTGCAGCAGTTTAGAGGATGCTGTGAGGGACGCCGATGTTGTGATGACACTACGGATTCAGCTAGAGCGGCAAAATGATTCCCTTATCCCCAGTCTGCGTGAATATTCTCGGTTTTACGGGGTGAATAATGATCTGTTAAAATTTGCCAAAGATGAAGCCATAGTGATGCACCCTGGGCCAATTAACAGAGGTGTAGAGTTAAGCCCTGATGTTGCGGATGGTGAGAGATCTGTCATCCTCGATCAGGTTACAAATGGTGTCGCTGTTCGTATGGCACTTCTATATCTGGTTTTAGGAGGTAATAAAGCCAGTGATGGGCAAGGTGAGAATTAATGAGCGGTAGTATGCTATTTAAAAACGGTAGAGTTGTTGATCCAGCCCAGAAGCTTGATCAGGTTCAGGATCTTTTAGTAAGCGATGGGGTGATTGTTGCCTCAGGTTCGGAACTAGGGGATGGAGCTGGAGCACAAGTTATCGATGTTGAAGGTAAATGGCTCGTTCCTGGTCTGATTGATATGCATGTGCACCTTCGTGAACCCGGCGAAGAGTATAAAGAGACCATCGAAAGTGGGACAGCAGCTGCTGCTGCGGGTGGTTTTACCGGTGTAGCGTGTATGCCTAACACCAATCCGGTGAACGACAATGGTTCGATTACAAAGTTTATTGTCGATAGGGCAGGGTCCTGTAATGCACGGGTATATCCTGTCGGGGCAATTTCCACAGGGCTCAAGGGTGAAAAACTCGCTGAATTTGGTGAAATGAAACGGGAAGGGGCAGTAGCTGTCACAGATGACGGTCACCCCGTTGAAGATAGCCAGCTCATGAGGCGTTCCCTTGAGTATGCCGCTTCCCATGGGATGGTTGTTATTTCTCACTCCGAGGAACTCACCCTTAGTCGGGATGGAGCAATGAACGAAGGTGGCCTTTCCACCCGCATGGGCCTCAAAGGGATTCCTGCGGTGGCAGAATCAATAATGGTGCAAAGGGAGATCGCACTTTCTGAGTTGACCGGGGCCAGAATACATATTGCACATGTCAGTACCATGCAGTCTGTGGCATCGATTCGCGAAGCGAAAAAGAGAGGTGTTTTAGTAACGGCTGAGACGGCGCCCCACTATTTTTCGCTTACTGAAGATGCTGTAAAGGGATATGATACCAACGCCAAGATGAATCCCCCCCTCCGTACTGAAAATGACCGCCTGGCTATAATTGAAGGACTTCAGGACGGTACCCTTGACGCCATCGCAACTGACCATGCTCCCCACTCTATTTTAGAAAAAGAAGTAGAGTTCAATCTGGCCGCCAATGGTATCGCAGGGCTGGAAACGTCTTTGTCGCTCGGGTTAGCACTGGTAAAAAACGGCCATCTTGAGGTGGGACGACTCATAGAGTTGATGAGTTATAATCCCGCTCAGATTTTAGGAATCGCGGGTGGCTCCCTTGAGGTTGGAGTAGTGGCTGATCTTACAGTCATCGATCCCGCTAAAGAATTTACCTTTCATGCCTCCAGCAGTTACTCAAAAGGGAAAAACTCTCCCTTTGATGGATGGAATATGCAGGGGAAAGCTGTTATGACTCTTTTGGGTGGGAGGGTTACCCACGATGAACTAACCATGTAAGTCGAAGGGTAATCTCCTAACAACCTCAATCCCTTCAGGATTCACTTGTGCCTGATAGACCAGGATCATTACCCCGGCTTCCTCGGCTTTAGCTAAGGTCTCGCTGTACAATGGATCAATATGGCTTGCGGGGGTGAATCTATCCGCATCAGTTCGTTGTACAAGATAAAATATGCAGGCGCGGTTTCCATCTTCGACTAGTTTGCAGAGTTCATTGAGATGTTTGGTACCCCTTGTGGTCACAGCATCGGGAAACATTGCGCAGTTGTCTTCTGCTAGAGAACAGTTTTTTATTTCTACAAAAGTAGACTCCTCTCCGTGGA